>QJVU01000745.1 GCA_003235605.1 Planctomycetota bacterium
GACGGACTACAAGGTGCCCATACCCAGCGCACTTGGCCTCGTGAGGATGTACGATGAGGTGAAGATCTGGATCGCGGTGAGGCCACGCTGTGTCGGGGTCATCAAGAAGGAATCCACAGACGGTTCGGGAAATGGCTCCGGATTCGCCGGAAACGGAACCCCGCATGACGTCCTCAAGGAGGCCCGGCATGAGGCGCGTTAGCGGAGCCGTCATTGCTGGACTGGTACTCGCTTCGAGCACCATGCTGGCATCCTGCATCGGGTCGAGCCTGATCGACACCAACCAGCGCATGTTGCAACTGGAACCCGTCCAAAGGGAGTGGAGCTTGCCGTCGCCGCAGGACGTCGAGGGACAGTTCGAGTCCACGGAGATCAACGGTACCGCGGCGGGGTCCGTGTTGAAGATCTACTACTACTTCGCGGGGGATGGACGCTTCAGCGGGGCAGCCCTCGTCATCGGTTCTTCGGGACCCACCTTCCAGGTTCTCGAGGGGCGATGGGCCCTCTCAGAAGGCAAGCTGTCGCTCGGCTCCGACTCCGAGGCCGCAACCGTGCACCGGTGCGGAGACCTCCTTCGGCTGACAACGACGGACGGGCGGGTCGTGCTGAAGCGGGTTACGCAGTGACCCCAGAACCACCACAAGCCGGAGGGGAACACAGATGAGAATCGTATCGGCCGAGTATCGACTGCCCGAGCATGCCTATGAGCAACACGACATCGTGGCCGCGCTCGACACCATGTGGAGCCACAGGCAGAGTGTGCGTGACCGCCTGCGGAGCATAGGCGACAACGTCCAGGTAGAGCGTCGTCATCTGGCGATGCCACTCGATGCCTATCGCCCGGGCCTTGCGTTCGGTTTCACCAATCGCGTCTGGATCGAACAGTCGCTCGAGCTCGGTGGCCGGGCAATCCAAGAGGCACTGACGCAGGCTGGCTTGACCCCCCAGGATGTGGATGTGATGTTCTTCGTTTCCGTCACCGGCATCTGCAGCCCCTCAATCGACGCGCGCCTGATCAACAGGCTGGGAATGCGGCCTGACGTGAAACGCGTGCCGATCTTCGGCCTCGGGTGCGTGGCTGGCGCTGCCGCCGTGTCCAGGGCTGCCGACTACCTCCGGGGGTACCCTGGGCACGTCGCGCTGATACTGAGCGTGGAGCTGTGTTCGCTGACCTTCCAGTGCGACGACACCTCGGTAGCGAACATCGTGTCGGCGTGCCTGTTTGCAGACGGTGCTTGCGCAGCGGTCCTCGTTGGTAGCGAACACGAGTCCCTGGAGAACGGTGCCTCGGGCCCGGAAGTCCTGACCAGCAGGTCGGTCTTCTACAACGACACAGAGAACATCATGGGGTGGGACATCTCCGAGAGAGGATTCCAGATCGTGCTCTCTGCCGAGGTTCCCAACTTGGTGCGCGAGCGCCTGGCCGGCGACGTCGACAGCTTCCTCGGGGCGAACAAACTGACGCGCGGCGACATAGACACTTGGATCTGTCACCCCGGCGGCCCCAAGGTCCTGTCCGCCATGCAGGAGACGCTCGAACTCCCGGACGACGCCTTGGCCGTAACCTGGGACAGCATGCGCCAGCGCGGGAATCTGTCCAGCACCTCCGTGATGCTGGTTCTGGCGGATACGCTGAAGCAAGGTCGTTGGCGGGAGAACAGCTACGGCCTCATGCTGGCCATGGGTCCGGGCTTCTGCTCGGAGCTCGTGTTGCTGCGGCGATAGGCGCCGGGGCGCCTCTCACAGGCCCAAGACCACCCTGGCGATCTTCAGGCCCTCCACGAAGCCGGCGCCGGAGTGGAACGACCGCATCGTTGTGTCGAGGGCATGTACGAAGGTATCGATGTCCTCTTCGGTTGCCGTGAGAGGTGGGCAGGCCTTCATCACCATGTGGTCGTTGCCGCTCACCTGTGTGAGGACCTTGTTCTTGAACATCGTCCTCACCACCATCTGCCCGAACAGGCCCGGGTGCGCCAGCTGGAAGGCGCGGTAGAGGACCTTGAGCTTCAGCGACTTCGGCGGGGTGAATTCGATGCCGTTCATCAGGCCCCTGCCTCGAACCTCCTTGAGCATCTCGTACTGCGGCACCAGCTCGCCAACCCTCTCCCTCAGGAGCCTTCCGAGCTTCTGAGCCCTTTCACCCAGTCCCTCCCGCTCGATGACGTCGAGAGTTGCCAGGGCGGCCCGCATGGACATCGCGTTCTCACCGAACGTCGAGGAGTTGATGAAGGCACGGTCCAACGCACTGTAGACGGAGGCCCAGATGGCGTCGCTCATCAACACGGCCCCGACGGGCATCACGCCGCCGCTGAGGGCCTTGGCCAGGATCGCCATGTCCGGCTGGATGCCCAGCTGGTGGGACGCAAGGAAGGTCCCTGTCCGGAAGACACCCGTCTGGACTTCGTCGACGACGAACAGTGTGCCGTACACCCGGCAGAGCTCCTGCGCCTTCACAAGGCCCTCGTCGGGGGCCATCCGGACGCCACTTTCGCCTTGGATCGGCTCGGTGATGAACGCGGCGTAGCTCCGAGTGCTCAGGTGCGCCTCCAAGGCTTCCAGGTCCAGGAACGGGATGCCCTCCGTGTCCTGCAGGAACGGACCAAAGCCCTCTGTCCAGTCCGTGCCCTTCATCAGCGACATGGCACCATAGGAGATGCCGTGAAAGGCACCCCGGCTGTAGAGAATCCCGCTCCGCTTCGTGTGCAGCCTGGCGTACTTGATGGCCGTCTCGACCCCTTCGCTGCCCGTGTTGCCGAACCATGCGCGGTTCAGCCGGCCTCCCGCCAGGGAGCACAACCGGCTTGCCAGCCTTCCCGCTGACGACGGCACGTGGCTCTGCACGATCACCGGACCCCGCCTGTCCAGCTCCTCATGGAGGGCCCTGATCACCTCCGGGTGGTTGTGGCCGACGTTGTGGACGCAGTACCCCGACAGGAAGTCGGTGTAGCAGTCCCCGCCTTCGACCCACAGCTTCGTCCCCTCACAACGGGTGTAGGGGACGTTCATGCCCAGGGCATCCAGCAGGCGCACCCACTGCTTGTTCACCAGATTGGCATATAGAGCTGTGTCGGCACGTGTGGGTGTTCTCTTGTTGTGCATGCGCCCGCCAAAGCACAATTCATGCCACGCGTCCCTGGCAGCGCCCCAGGGCCCGGCGACCGAAAGGACGGTGTCCGTTCTTTCAAGACGTCTTGTAAGCATTGCAATTGGCGGACGGCCTCCAAGTCGGTCTTCGACAAGCTCGCAACCCTGCCCAGCTCACGACCTCCGACCACGGCACAATCATTGTCGGGAAGCTGGCGGGTGACATATCCCGGCTTGACGCCTGCAGGACCGTGGCTTTTGATGCTCAGGACTGCCTCCCAGCCTCCATCCTTTCCTCGTTAGCCAAAGCTCATCCCATGCGTGCCTCTGTCAAGATCATCGTGGTCAGCCTCTCGCTGACACTCACCCTCGGCACTCTCGCCGCCCAGACCCAGAACATTGTCTACGCCGACGGCAATTCCTCGCCGGCAGCCGGAAGCGGCAACGCGTTTCCGTGGGGCAGTATCGGTATCCGTTACCAGGCCATCTTTCCGCACTCGTTGTTCGGCTCCAAGACACTCAACATCACCAACATCCGCGACATCCTGGTGGCCGGCAACGGTACCAATCTGGAGGCGGTCTACGACGACATCGAGATCAAGATGGGCATCACCCAGCTGACCACCCCGACGACCAGCTGGAGCGCCAACAACCCCAAGCCCACAACCGTATATCGCGGCAAGTTGCGGATTCGTTTCACCGGCTCGCCGAACCCGGCTTGGGGCGGGATCGGCCTGCCGAAGCCCTACTTCTACCTGCCGCTCAGCAACACGGACAACCTGTGCGTCGAGGTGATCGTGTGGAGGGCAGACAAACACGTGAGCAGCCAGACGTCCAGCAACTTCTACTTCCCGAAGTCCGGCTCTCTGCCACGAGCATTCCTCTACCAGTGGACGAGCAAGCAGAGCCAGGGGCCAGGTGTCGGCAGCAGCGCAGGGTGCCGCATGGCCTTCGTCCTCGACAACGGCAACATCGCCTTTGCGGGACAGGGCTGCCAGAGCTCCAGCAAGACGCCCCTGGTCCTCAGCACCAACCCGGCATGGCCTCAGCTTGGCAAGTCTCTGTCGATCAACCTCACGGGTGGCGCCGCGAGCAGCCCCGCGTTCCTGGTGGTCGGGACGAGCTTCGTCTGGTTCGACCTCAGCGCAGCCGGTGCCCCGGGCTGCTTTCTCTGGAACGATGTCCTTGTTCCAGTGCCCACGGCCACGAACTCCGGCGGCACAGCAACCTTCAGCGCCACGGTTCCGACAACTGCAAGTTCCGGGACACTGCTGACACACTGGTTGGTCTTCGACAAGCTCGCCAACCCTGCCCAGCTCACGACCTCGGACTACGCGACGATCATCCTCGGGAGGTAGCGCGCGCACACGTCAATGACGTGACGAAGACGCTGCACGAGGCGCAGAAGCAGACCTGACGACCCGGCCCAAGACGGTCCGTTGTGCGTACGTCCCCCCGAGGCGCGGAGCCGTAGCATCTCCACGGCATGCACGACGAGCCCCTCGCTATCGAGATCAAGTGCCCAGCCTGCGGGCATTCCCTCATGAACCCGCAACTC
>QJVU01000270.1 GCA_003235605.1 Planctomycetota bacterium
CGGCGGCCATGCGGGTCTCGACGCGCCCCTGTACGACGGGGAACTCCTTCGCCAGGACGCTGGCGCACAGGCGCCGGTAGGCGGTGCGGATGAGATCGGTGATATCGAGGGTTCCCGTGGCCGGATCGCCGATGCGCGCGAGAACCGAGTACAGCCAGGGATCGTCCGGCAGGTGGACGCGGGGTCCGTATCTGTGCTCGAGCGCCATGCTCATTCCTCCTGACGGATAGCCTAGGCCGGGTCTTTCCCGTGCGCGAGGTTCCGAATGTGGTTACCATGCTCCGTGCGGGCTGTACGCAGTCCGACACGACCCTTCTTCGAGAGGTTGGGGGGGCACCACCGATGCAGTTTCCTACGCTGATAGCGCGCGATGTGCTGAGCCGCCGGATCGCCGAGCTGGCGGTGGACCTCGCGACCGCCTTTCCCGACGAGCCCCCCTGCATCGTGGCCGTCTTGGAGGGCGCCAGGAAGTTCGCGGACGAGCTGTGCCGGCGCCTGCCCGGCAAGCCCGGGTACCACTACATCCACGCCTCGAGCTACGGTCCGGGCACGGTGAGCTTCGGCAAGGTCGAGCTTCTCGCTCCGAATGAGTTGCCAGTGCGGGATCGCGTGGTGCTGCTGATCGAGGACATCGTCGACACCGGTCACACCGCCTGTCGGCTCCGCGCCCACCTGATGGCTCTGGGGGCCAGGGAGGTCCGGATCATCACCCTGCTCACCAAGGAGTCGCGGCGCGAGGTCGAGGTCAAGCTGGACTGGGTCGGCTTCGAGATCCCGAACGAGTTCGTCATCGGTTTCGGCATGGACGTCCGTGGCAGGTATCGGGATCTGGACCACGTGGCCGTGTACCGGGAGAGCAGTGCGATGGTGGAGGGGTCCTGAGCCCCCGGGCCACCTGAGCGTCCTTCCGAGCGTCCTTGCGACCCGAGCGTCCTCGCGGCCCGCGGCCCGAGCGTCGTGGTCACCTGAGCATCCTGGTCAAGGCGGAGTGTCTTGGTCCATGGACCCTGCTCCGGCGGGTCGGACGCCAGAGTCGGGAGCAGGGGGGGCAGGGTCGGGGAGCAGAGTCAGCAGCCAGGCGAGAGCCGGGGCCTCGGTTCAGCCTCAGTTCAGCAGGGCGACCGTCAGCCCCTCGGAGGAGCTCAGGGGTGGTGTGCAGGAGAGGTCCTCGAACAGGAACTGGCCATGGACCTTGAGCCCACTGAGCGTTGACGTGGACGGGATTGGCAGCGAGACCCTGGAGACGTTGGGCGCGCCCACGGGTGCCGACAGCAGGATGCCCGGTTTCGACGGGTCCACCCAGATGCTGGCGCCGATGTAGATCGGCGTCGTGAGTTGGCCAAGACCGATCCACAACAGTCCCTTGCCGCTCGAGGGGGTCCTGAGGCATGTGACGGCAAACGCCGTGTTGCCGAGTTTGGGTGCGCTCGCCACGCCGGCAGCAGGGGTTCCTGTGCATCCAGCGGAGGCGCTGCCGAAGGCGGCGGTGCCGCTCAACGCCACGCTCACCAGCTTGAGGGTGTTCTGGGCGAAGACCGGCTTGTTGACCAGCGAGCCGTTGTTCTTGCCGGAGCTGTCGGTGCCGGCGAAGTTCAGGTTCCACGTGCTGACCTCCCCTGGGACACTGCTCAGCTGCTGGTTCATCGTGGCGGTGATCTCTGTCGCGGTCCTGGCGAAGGGCCAGACCCGGACCTCGTCGATTTCGCCATTCCAGATCTCGATCGTGGGTGCGTTGGAGACAGTCGCTCCGCAGCCGATGCGCAGGGTGTTGCCGGTCACGTTGCCGGCATCCACGATCGGCCCAGCGCCGCTGGTGGCGAGGTTCGTCTTCAGCACACCGTTGATGAACAGTTTCAGGGCGGCTCCGTCGTAGGTGCCGGCGACGTGGGTCCAGGTCTTGAGCTCGCCGCTAGCGAAGAAATAGGAGACGGAACGGAAGCCGAAGTTCTGGGTCTTGACCTTGAACGTCAGCTGGCGCGTGTTGCCCTGGGCCGAGTCCACCCTCAGGTACCAAGCCTCCTGGCCCGCAAGCTGGCCCTGACGTGCCAGTGTCGGCCAGCGCCAGCCGCTGCCGAGGGTGGACTCGTCATACGTGAGAAGGGCCTCGACGGTGATGCCCGTCAGAGGGTGGAGGGTCTTGCTGTAGGGGACCTCCACGTACAGCGGCGTCGTGGCGCTGTTGGACAGATTGAGGCCCAGGTTTTGTGCGGAAACATGGCTGGCCAGGACAAGGCCGGCCAGCACGGCTGCTGCTGTGAGCAAAGGGGCGGCTCGCTGCATGGTCTCGAGGTGGGGGTGTGGCTGGCGAAAACTGCACAATGCCCGTGTCGCTCCGAGCTTTCAAGTCGGGGTGCCTGGAGGTTCCCGCCGTCGACTGCCGTCGTCTTGCTGCGACTGGCGTTGATGCGAGTCCTGGCCTTGGTCTTCGCCCCTGTTCGAACCGGCGAGTCCTGCGCCGGGGGTTTGGCCTCAGTCTTGATCCTGGTCCGGGCACATGTTGGCACTGAGGGTCACCTTGTGTTCGCCACCGGTGGCCGTCACTTCACCGTAGTAGCGTCGTCCGGCGCGGATGAAGGTCGTGACCACCTGCCAACTCGTTTCCCCGTCCAGGCCTCGAAAACGGAATCGTCCATCGCCGTCCGTCAGCACGCAGAGAGCCGTCGTGTCGTGGCTGGGGCCGGCAGCCTCCTTGGCTTCGGAGCCGCCGCTCTTGTAGAGCGACACCCAGGCGTGGGGCATCGGGTCCCCTTCCGGGGTCTTGATCACCCCGGCGATCTCCCTGCCTGCGGGCATCGTGATGGTGATCGGTGCCTGCATCTTGAGGCTGTCCAGCGCCACCGTGGTTTGACCGTTGGCGTCCGCGCCCACAGCCAGCACGCTGCTACGGTCGACGACGTGGTCGAAACGGAAGCGGCCACCGCGGTCGGTGTAGGTCACCCTGGGCGTGACACCGGCGATGCCGTGCTCGGCGTAGAGCAACACCCTGGCACGGGCGATGGGCATTCGGTGCGCGTCCAGCACCTTGCCACGCACCTGCACCGGTGTGCGCACTGTGAGCTTGCCCAGGTCCTTGTCGGCCGTGGTTCCCGCAGCTGCGTGGAACCGCAGGAAATGACCCTCTACCTCGACGAAACCCAGCAGGGTGGCAGGCCCCGAGGGCGCGTGCACCAAGAGCCGACCGTCCTTGTCCAGGTGCTGGATCCAGGTCATGGGTGGGCTGTCGCCTCGGGGAACGGCCATGATCACCCGTGCTTTGGAAAGAGGTGCGGCCGTGGCATCCAGCAACTGCGCGCGCAGGATGTGTCCAGGCCCCAGGATCCCCTGGACGGCATTGCTTGGTTCGCCGTTGATGATGGCTCGGCGGATGGACTGGGGAGCGTGGTCCTTGGACACCACATGGAGTTCGATTCCGACGGTGCCCGGGAGGGTGAAGCGACCGTCTCTCTTGGTCACGGTGGTGTGACCGGGAAGACCCGGCAGGTACGCGTCCTGTACGGTAGCACCGGCGACGGGCTGGCGCGTTTGGGTATCGATGAGGCGGCCCTCCAGCGGCTGGAGGCGCGACACCTCGAGGCGCAGTCGCGTCGATGCCGCGGTAGGACGAACGATGTGCTGCGACGCGCCGCCGACCTCGGAGCCCACGACCTGTAGGGACATGAGGTCGCCCCAGAAGGGCTCTCGCAGATAGCCGTGGGTGAAGAACAGCCGGAAGCGGCCCTTGGCGTCAGTGCGGGTGGAAGCCGTGCGTTCAGGAACGCGGTAGAGAGCCAGCCGGGACCAGGTCTCCGAGTAGGGCACCAGTGCGACGGTGGCGCCAGCCACGGGGCGGCCGTCGGCGGTGACCACGTGGCCTGCCATGTTGTGGTCCGGTTCGAGGCGCAGGACCAGGTAGTCGCCGGCCATGACGGGAAACGCACGCGTGGAGCTTTGGCCGTCCTTGCGGGCGACCACCACGAAGGGGCCCCGCAGTGGCGGCTCCAGCTTGAACCGGCCTTCGCCGTCGGCGCGGTGTCGGCGCTCGCCAAGTCCACGATTGCCCAATGCGCGGCCCAACAGACCCGGCAGCTCCGGGTGCAGGCGCCAGCGCAGGATCACGTCGGCGCCGGCCACGGGCTTGTTGTCTGCCCCCCGCACCTGACCCGCTATGGCCGGGGCCCCAGAGGGCTGGGCGAAAGCCGCTGCGGAGCACAGCACAGCTGGCATCACACACGCAAGCAGGCGACCTGAAGTCATGGGGACCATTGTTGGTGGGCGCCCGGAGCACGACAAGGCGGTCAGGTCACAACTCCTCGACAGTCACGACTCCCCGCGGGACATCTTCCGTACGGGGAGAACTGCGCGGAGAACTGACCCGGGAGTACCGGGAGGTCTGATCGGCGAGCTCGGTCGAGGAGCTCTGGTCATGCAGGGAGATCGGCTCAGTGGGCAGAGCTGGTCACCTGCTCAGGTAGATGCCGGGGACCATTCGTCGAAGCTCGGCATGCAGGATGCGCGCTGCCCGCGCCGCGTAGGTCGAGTCAGCAACCATCAGGATCCGATGATCTCGCAGGCAACGCTCCGTGCGGCCCTTGCTGATTCCCAGCTGACGGGCGGTATCGAGTACCGTTTGCCGGCTGGCGGTTCGG
>QJVU01000752.1 GCA_003235605.1 Planctomycetota bacterium
GGCAACGCCGTGCAGCAGCGAGAGCCAGTGCCGGAACCGCTCCAGCAGCTCCTGGTAGCGCCGCCTCCCGGGTCCCGGAGCGGCAACCTCCTCATCCACGGCAACCACAGCGCGGGTCAGCTCTGACAGGGAGAGGTCTCGGTCTCCGTCCTGCCGTCGCACGACCCACAGGGCCTGTAGCGCGGCCCCAAGCGCCGCGGACTCGGGTTCTGCCAGACGGCGGATGGGCGTATCCAGGCAGTCCGCCAGGATCTGGCGCCAGAGCGGGTTTCGGGCCGCGCCGCCGGCAACGCGCAGCTCGTCACAGGTCACGCCCAACCCCTGCAGGTGCTCGAAACCAACCGTCAGGTTCAGGCTCGTCCCCTCCATGGCGGCGCGGTACAAGACCGGTGCCCTCAGGCTGCCGGGACGCATGCCGGTCAGAGTGCCCGTGGCCTCGGGCAGGTCAGGCACGCGCTCACCCTGAAGGTACGGCAGCCAGAGCAGACCCTCACACCCCGGGGCGACGGCGGCCGCCTCCGTGCCAAGGCTCTCGCGGTCGGCGGCGAAGCCCTTGCACACCTCCTCTGCCACCCCGGTCAGGTTCATCACGCACAGCAGCGGCAGCCAGCCGCCATCAGAGCTGCAGAAGGGCGCGATCCAGCCCTGGGGGTCTTCGATGGGCTCCTCCCGACGGGTGAAGACCGTCCCCGAGGTACCAAGGCTCAACACGCAGATCCCGGTTTCCGTGGCCCCGCTGCCGATCGCACTCATCATGTTGTCGCCGCCGCCCACACTCACAATGGTGCCCTGTGCCAGGCCGAGGAGCACGGCCCCAGCAGGGCTCAGCCTGCCTCCTGGCTCATCCGACCGTTGCAGCGGCGGCAGCATGTCCATGAGTCGCGAATCGAGGGCCGCCACATCCTGTGGGCGGAAGCAGCGATCTGCTGGATCGAACAAGCCAGTGCCCGAGGCGTCTCCGGCCTCCATGAAGGTC
This sequence comes from Planctomycetota bacterium, assembly GCA_003235605.1. Next base: position 977 of record QJVU01000752.1, read on the forward strand.
TCTCCGCAGAGTCGGTAGTTGATGTAGTCGTGGGGCAGCAGGACGCGACGTGTGCGCCGCCAGTTCTCCGGCTCGTGGCGGATGAGCCAGAGGATCTTCGAGGCAGTGAAGCCCGTGGGCACCGGTCGCCCGAAGCGCTCGCTGAGCTCCTTGGCCTCCGCCGCGGTAGCGGTGTCACACCAGAGCTTGGCCGGGCGCACGACCTCGCCGACGGCGTCCACGGCGACGAGGCCGTGCTGCTGTCCCGAGACGCCGATGCCTCGGACATCCGCGGGATCCACCAGCTTCCACAAGGCCGCCGCCACGGAACGCACGGCCTCGACCCAGGTGTGCGGGTGCTGCTCGGCGGCGCCTGGCGGCAGGCCCTCGATCAGGCCGTATTCGTGCCGGGCACGACCCAGCACCCGACCCTCGTGGTCCACCACCAGGCCCTTGGTGCCCTGGGTGCCGACATCCAGCCCCAGGAACAACGAGCGTCGCGCCACCTAGCCCCGCACCCCCATCAGGTGTTCGTGCAGCAACTGGTCCAGGCGCTCGTAGCGAAGCCCTGCCTTGGCGCGGGCGTCCGGCTGCAGATCCAATCCCCGCAGGCGCTCGGCCGACTCCCGGGAGTACGGGCCGGTGAGCAGGTCGATCTCAGCATCGGTGCCGGCGGGCAACAGTTCCCGCACCTCGGCGTCCTCGTCGAACGCCGCGGCTCGTGCCTTCAGCACCTTGTAGGTGCGCATGCAGCCACGGGCGAAGTCCCAGACACCCTCCTCGTCTTCGGTCCGGTACGCATGTGCGTCGAAATGGCGCGGGCCGTCGTAGCGACCGAAGCCCCCGCTCCCTTCCAACAGGCGCACCAGCAGGAAAGCCTGCTTCAGATCTTCGGAACCAAAGCGAAGGTCCTGGTCGTAGCGCCCGATCCGCTGGGCGTTGAGGTCGATGTGGAAGAGCTTGTCTACCTCCATTGCCTGGGCCACGGCGTGTACGAACGAAAGGCCGGCCATGTTCTCGTGGGCCACCTCCGGGTTGACCCCCACCATCTCCGGGTGCGCCAGGGTACTGATGAAGTGCAGCATATGGCCTGTGGTGGCCAGGTAGTTGTCTCCGCGGGGCTCGTTGGGCTTTGCCTCGAGGGCGAACTTGAGATCGTAGCCTTGGTCCTTCACGTACTCGCACAGGTAGTCGATGGCATGCCGCATCCAACGAATCGCGACCCGCGGGTCGCGACACGCATCCGTCTCGGTACCCTCCCGGCCACCCCAGAACACGTAGATGGAGGCCCCGAGCTCCACTCCCAGATCGATGGCGCCCATGGACTTCTGCAGTGCGAAAGCGCGCACCTTGGGGTCTGAGGCCGTGAAAGCACCGTCCTTGAAGATCGGGTGCGAGAACAGGTTGGTGGTGGCCATGGGAACCACCATGCCGAATTCCTCGAGGGCAGCCTTGAACTCCTTGACGATGCGATCCCGCTCGGCGGCAGTGGCTCCAAACGGCACCAGGTCGTTGTCGTGGAGGTTGACCCCCCAAGCGCCGCAGTCGGCCAGCTTGCGAACGATGTAGCTGGGCTCCAGCACGGGACGTACCGGTGCCCCGAACGGATCGCGGCCCGGATTACCGACTGTCCAGAGGCCGAAGGAGAAACGGTCCTGTGGCGTGGGTGCGTAGCTGTCCATCCGCGCCACGATAGGAGCCCCATGGCCCCTGTCCATCCAGTTCCGCGCATCTGGTCCCTGCCGATAGGCTGTGGTAAAGACATGCGCCCACACAGACACCCGACAAACCCACGACAGTCAGATGGGATCGCTGCCACGAATCCTCGCCGCTCTCGCGCCAGCTCTGCTGGGCGCCACCGCGCTCGGCGCACAGGTCAACCCGGCCTGGGCCGAGGACCCCTACACCAAGGGGGAAGCCGACGCGCTCAAGAAGGCAGGCTACGTTTCCCTGGGACCGTTCACCTGGGGAGATGACCACGATTCGCGTTGGATCGACAAAGACCTTGCCCACGCGAAGATCAAGTGGATCGAGACCGAGCACTTCAAGCTCGGCTGCTCGCTGCCGTCATTCAAGGTGCCCATGGTGGGCAAGTGGAAGACCAAGCTGCGCAAGGAGCTCAAGGAACTGAAGAAGAAGCTCCCCGAGGTCAACAGCAACACCAGGGTACTGGACCCGTGGCTGCGTGCGCACTTGTTCGCCTACCGCCTTGAGGAGATGTACGCCGACGTTTCCCGGGTGCTGGGGGTCTCCGACAAGGACTTTCCAAAGGAGGGCGAGACGTCCAGCACGGGCCGCTACATGGGAAAAGGCCCCTACCTCGGGATGCCCGCGAAGTACACGGTGCTCCTCCTCACCAAGTCCAGCGACCTCATGCGCTACGCCCAGCGGGCGGGTAGCCCGGTGGATCCCAGCAAGCCGGCGCCGGTGCGGCTGAACTTCGTGAAGCAGAAGTGCTTGTTCTTCGGGACCGCGACGGAACTGGCACGGGGATCGCTGGTCGACGACAAGTCCCTCCACTGCCACGCCTGGTTCTACGTCGTGCAGACCCTGCTCTCGGGCTACAAGTACTACGCGCACTCCTACCCAGCGTGGTGCAGCGAGGGGGTTGCCCACTGGTATGTCCTCGCCATCGACCCGGAGGAGCACGTGTTCACCGGCATCAAGGGCGACCCGCTGGACAAGCGCAAGGATCCGGAGTGGAACATCAAGGTGCGGAAACGGGTCAAGAACAACGACTACGAGCCGATGGAAAAGCTGATGAACATGATGAGCCCCCACGAGATGACGTTCGGGGATCACATGGCAGCGTGGTCGCGCATCGATTTCCTGATCAAGAAGCACCCCAAGGAATTCGCCAAATTCATGGACCGGATGAAGGCCCCGGTGGTTGCCGAGGCTGGCAAGACGCCGACCAACGAGGCCATCTTGAAGCGGCAAAGCGACTGCTTTGCAGAGTGCATAGGCATGGACCCAAAGGCGTTCGACGCGGCGTGGGTCCGCTACGTGAACAAGACCTACCCCCGCAAGTAGCTGTGCCTTCCGAACTAACAGGATAGCCAACAGAGTCTTACGTCTGCCCTTGAGAGCTGCCCGGGACCCGGTCGGCAATGTGCACTTGCGCACGGCCCACAAAGAGCAATTCCTCCCGCGGGGCCTTGCAAGCGGTTACACTCACGCCCTGTCAGCTCGCCTTGTCAGGCAACACGTTCTCCGGCGCGGCCCCCGCCCGCTTCTACCAACCACAACAAGCAACCCAAAAAGAGGACTCTGCTCATGTGGAACAACCTCGTAAAGCTCGGCCCCCTCGCAGTCGCCCTGGCCATCATGGGAGCGCCTGCGGGCGCTGCGCCCCAATGAATGCCGGCCGCCCCCGTCTATGGTGGTCCGGCGGACGCACCAACCCCCTCAACCCCCAGCACACCAACTCCTTCGACCCCCAGCACCCCCACGCCGGGGACGCCCAGCACCCCGACGCCGGGCGGCCCGACGCCGGTGACCACGGGCCCCCGCACTGGCGGGGCTCCTGGGCGGGGTATTCCGATCACGTTCACCCGGCAGTCCACGAGCCGCGAGATCCTGGAATTGGACTGGCACTATCCCGTGGCGTCGAAGTTCGCAGACCACGTCAAGGAAGGCCAGACCAGCGCCGCACCTGTGG
>QJVU01000656.1 GCA_003235605.1 Planctomycetota bacterium
GGTCCGGGCGCCTGGGCCGGTAATTGATCCCCTTGCCCTTGAAGATGATGTTTGCCTCGAACCTGTGTTCGGCCTTTGCACCCGTCTTCAGGCTGCAGACGCGAAACAGTCCCAGGTACACCCGGGCATCGGGCAGAATCGGGCTTGGCTTCTGCATCGGCCGCTTGGCCCGCGGCGTCTTGAGCTCGCCCATGTCATACCAGGGCGTCTCCTCGTAGTCGGGCCGGTCGCTCCCGCCTTGACAGTGAAACGCCTGCAGGCACCTGGCACCCTTGGAGCTCGGACTGCTCCAGACGATCTCAACCGGCACCGATGTACCGTCGGGACACTGAAGGCTCCTTCGCACGCGAAAGCTGTCGCCCTCGAGGGAGGGTGCCTCCCCTTCCACGTCCGTAGTCGTCCATTGCACGACCACGATCTCCCGCTCGCTCTTGCCGGACAGCTCCATCTGCACGTTCGACACGCAGCGATCGTCGGTCGTGACGAAACGCGTCTCCTTCACGGTGAGGTTCTTGCCGTCCCCGTAGGTCAGGATCGCGCACCCGTCCCGCTTGGTCACCCCGGTACACTCGAGAGTCAAAGGCGCCCCTCCCTCCACGAACGCCAGATGAAAGATGGGTTTCACCGGCGCGCTGTAGATATGCACCTCGTCGGAGAACCCGGGGTAGGTCTGGAAGCGCGGAAACTCGGGCGCGTAGAGGCAATAGCCCCCTCCCCCGAGGGCGATCTTCGTCTTCTGGTTCATTGCAACGTTTACGGCCGGCCAAAACCATTGACAGCCGCTCTCCACGGGCGGTCATCACCGGCCATGCTTCGAATCCGTGTGGAAGATGTTTGTCAGCGCAGGATTACAACAGCGGCGGGAGCGCGCGAGGAGAAGGATTGGAGGTCCGGTCGAATACGCTCCAACAAAACTGTCTTGGGCACTGCTACCCGCATCTTGATGAGTTGCCGGGCCCAGTCAAGAGTTACTTTGTCCCCCTGGCCGGGCTTTGTCCCCCTGGCCGGGCTTTCCCTCTTCGGCCTCCCTGCCGCCAGTCCTTCCACCATGGCAAAGCTCATCCCTTCGGCAACCCTGCTCTTGGCGGTGGCGCTGCATGCCCAAACCGCCACCTCCTTCGACTATGGCTGCGGCCCAGTCGCTACCTGGCCTCGATTGGGGCTGACGAGCGGCACCCCCAAGATCGGCACAACGATCCAGGTCACCGGCAGCCTCCTCGCCCCGGGCCGCATCACCATCACCGCCATCGGCGCCAGCAACACCAAGTGGGGGAGCATTTCCCTTCCCCTGATGATCGACCCCCGTCCCGGCCCTCCCTGCAAGCTGCTGGTGAGCCCGGATGTGCTCTTGTTCGGTACCAGCACGCGCCAAGGCACGTTGTCCTGGAACTTCCAGATCCCCAACGACCGGAAGCTCATTGGCGTGAAGGTCTACCTACAGATGGTGAATGGCGACAGCCAGGGGAACGAGCACTGGACTGAAGGCCTGGCCATCACGATCGGTTGACGGCGACCCCTAGCCTCCAGCGGCAAAGAAGCGCGTCTCCAACGGCTGCGCTCCAACCTCCCAGTGCCAGCTCCTGCTCTTCCGGTGCGCCCCCCGCAACGGCACCTTGAAGGTGTCCGTGTAGGTGTTGCCTGGCGAGAACGGGACCCCCAGCGGATGCGAGAGCATCTTCTCGTGGGCATCCACCAGCTTGCCGTCTGCATCCCGTACCTCCAGCCACACGCGGACGTAGTCGAAGGTCCTGTCGGTAGTGTTCCGGTACGTGAAGCGCATCTGGATGTACTCCCAGCCTGGGCCCCCGTCCAGCGACCACTTCCAGATCATCATGCTGCCATTCTTCCCCAGTTCCTTGATCTGCGGCACCATCCCCAGCCTGTTCACATCGTGCTTCTGCTGCAGGAGTTCCTGGCGGTAGAGGATCTGCTCCTGCGCCCAGTCCGTCTCCGCACCCCCGCGCGGCGGAGGATTGAGGGACGGCAGAGTGCAGGCGGACAGACCCACGATCACACCAAGGGACAGAACACCAGCAAGGTCTTTACGCATGTGTGTGCTCCAGGGCTTTGCCCCAGCAATGCCAGCATCTTAGCCGCAATCTGCATGCCGGCGGTGTTCGCCGACCGATCCGGCGTCAACTCCGACCCACCGCGCCGGCGGGCCATGTCCAATCGGTCGGTGTTGTCCTTTTCGCGGGACATGGACACTACCTGGGATCCCGCTCTTTCGCCGTTGCCGCGTTGATCCTGTCCGCCGCGGCCTTCGCCGCCTTGCGGATGTCCGGGTCCTCATCCCCCATGAGCTTCACCAGGAACGGCAGCGTCTCGACCTTGCCCAGGGTGCCCAGAGATTGGATGGCCGTAATTCGGATTTCCTTGTTGTTCTCCGAGCCCGCCTGCTTCACCAACGCCTCGGCGGCATTCGCAGCGCTCAGGTCAGTGCCATCCATGAGCCGCTTCCAGAGTCGTTTCTGTTCGTTGTAGAAGCGGATGGACCTCAGCTCCTCTTCCGCGGACTTGCGGACGCCTTCGTTTTCATCCTTCAGCGCCTCCAGGATGAACGGTACCGCTCGCAGGTCGCGGAACTCGGCCATCTTCACAAGCAGGCTGTTTCGGTGGCCATATCGGAGCTGGGTGCCCGGCAGGAGCAACTTGCCGACGACCGGGATGGCGTCCGCACCCCTGGTATCCAGGAGCACCATGGCGATGTCGCTTTGCACGTAGGGATTCTCGTATGCCAGGAGATAGTCCTTCTCCGCGATGAGCGATTCGGGACTGGCATAGCGCAGGATGCCGCTGGCCATCTGGACGATCAGCTCGTTCTCGTCCCGGAGGCACTTCTCGAGAAGTCCGAGAACCACCTTGTCCTTGGCGTGTTCGGATTTGATTTCCTGGAGCACGAGGCGACGAATCTGGGGATCCGCGTCTCGCAGCGATCCCTGAACGAGCTGGACGACTCCAGGCGCAAGCGGATACCTGTCCACCACACGCCCGACCAGAAGCTGTCGCAGCGTCAGTGGGCGACCTTGTTGGGCATCGGGCTTCTTGTCGGGACACTCCAACGCCCGCTTCGCTATCGCCCCTGCTACTTCGTCGGGAAGGCGCATGTTCGTGACACAGTAGGCCGCGTCCTGAAACGCCTGGAGTCTGCCAGTCGCCAGACAGGTGTCGAAGATCCTGGCAAGCACCTCATCGGAATACGGCTCTCGGCCCTTGCGAACCTCTGGAGCCGCACCGCGACTCTCCACGATCAGGCGGAGACCGCCAAACGCACACAGTGACTGCCCGTCGACCGTCACAGTGGTCTGCCTGTGCTTGTATGGCGACTCGAAGCCGAGTTCGTAGGCCTTCGCGTAGCGGTCCACGGCGAGCTCGGCCTGGAGGTTGGCAAGAGTCTCAAAGGCGCCGTACCTCACATGCCGTGCATGGTCGGTGGCGCCATCCACCACCAGCAAATCGGCCAGGGTCCGAACGGTCTGGTCATCACCGTTCTTCTTCAGCGCCGTCAGCGCGGCATCCTTCCACTCTTGCCATGCTCCGACCTTATCGATGCTCTGGTTGCCGGTGGGCTCCCGTCGAATCAAGGAGACCAGGTATCCTTCGGCCTCCTTCGTGCGCATTGCAGCAAGGGTCTCACAGGTCTTGTACCGACAGGTCCGAACACCACCGTCAGTAAGACCAACGCTGTTGCGGCTGTCTCCGTTCAGTCCATCCAGCCACCGTGCAAAGTCCTGGAGGCTCTCGAGAGCCTCGCCGGGCACCTTCTGCCTGGCCATCCAGTCAAGAACCCGGTATGGCTTCCGAACCCACCTCAAGTCCCTGGCGATTGCCGGGATGTCCTCGACCTTGCCGTGCTTCGTAAGCCACTCGTCCAGCTCGTGGAGATAGGCACGTCCGTAGTTGAGGGCGGCCAGCTTCAGAACGACTGACATGGCACCGTGGTCCCAATACCTCAGTCTGGGTCCCACGAAGTTCGCCAAGCTCTGTCTTGCTCTCTTGCCGGCACGGTACGGTGCAACACCCACCTGCTGCCGGCCGGGAACAAGTGTCGGACCCAATGCAACGGTGGTAGCCATGATCTCTCTTCGCTCTTCTTCGCTCGGCATGGTTGGCTCGCTGCCACGGACACGAGCCCCACGGTCCTTCAGCACGTCCTGGCGTAGGGAGCGCAAGAACAGAAGGCGGCCCCTCGCCGTGTCGGTGAACTCGGGCACGATGTCCAGATCCCAGCCAGAAGAGCCGAAGATCTGGACTACGTCTGCAGAGTTCTCGTCCATGCGGTCCCCATGGTTCATTTGCGGCCAATAGCGTTGGACTGTCTGCCGCACCTCCAGGGCAACCTCAGGGGCAGGGTCCTTCAACATGGCAATGAGACGATCAGCGGGAACACGGCATCGGAGGTGGATTACGGCATCCCGGCGGACCGAGCCGTCCTTGTCCTTGAGAAACCCCTCTATCGTGGCGAGCTCGACCTTTATTCCACGGACGGCGGGGATCGCTCCCAATCCCTTCAACACTGCTCGCCGTTTCAGGACATCCGGGTACTTCAGAGCCTTCTCGGCCCATTTCTGCGCTGCGCTTCCACCCATGCGCAGCAGAACTTCAGCTGCTCT
>QJVU01000277.1 GCA_003235605.1 Planctomycetota bacterium
TGCTGCCCCTGGGGACGCGCATGGCCGGGCCGCGGGAGGCTCTCCTGCATGCGTTGGTCGCCAAGAACTTCGGCTGCAGCCATCTCATCATCGGGCGGGATCACGCCGGTCCGGGCGTCGACGCCGAGGGGGATCCGTTCTACGAGCCCCAGGCAGCACAGCGGCTGGTGGAGGAACACGCCGGCGAGCTCGGCATCGATGTGGTCCCGTTCCGGGAGTTGCGTTGGGTGCCGGGCCTGGCGGCCTACCGCCCGGAGCACGAGTTGCCTGCGGGCATGGCCGCACGGACTCCGTCACGCACCGAGATGTGGCGACGCCTCCGCGCCGGAGAGGATCTGCCGTCCTGGTTCACGTTCCCGGCAGTGGAGCGCATCCTGCGGGAGCGCTACCAACACAAGGGTTGTGCGGTCTTCTTCGATGGCCTGCCAGGATCCGGCAAGTCCACGGTGGCGGGAATCCTGGCATCCTCCCTCAGGGAACGTGGTGTTCCGGTCACCCTCTTGGAGGCTGACGACGTCCGGCAGCACGTGTGGTGGGATCTTCAACTTGGCAAGGGGAACCGCACCAAGGAGCACCGGGACCTGGACACCCGTGGCATCGGCTTCGTGGCGGCAGAGGTCGCGCGCCACGGGGGCATCGCAATCTGCGCAGGGCTGGTGTCCGATGCAGAGACCCGCAGGCAGGTGCGGCAGATGGTCGAGGCCCACAGCCGCTTCGTTTCGGTCCACGTCCACGCGCCTCGCGTTGTCTGCGAAGCGCGAGACCCCAAGGGACTCTACAAGAAGGTCCGCGCCGGCCGGCTGCCGGGGTTCGCCACCATGATGCACTCCTCAGGGGAACCGTCCCGTGCCGATGTGGCTGTGGACACGACGACCAAAACCCCGGAGGAGGCCGCGGAGCTGGTCCTCGACTATCTGCTGGAGCTGGGGGTGGTGCCTGAGGGAGCGAGCGAGGGCGTGGTCATCCCGGCGACCGTCCCGCGGCCGAGGCCGGTCACCGTCGGGACCCCGGGGACATACCGGCCCCGAGGATCTGCCAGTGACGCACCAAAAACCCCACAATAAGCTCTGGCCTCCGGGACATGGCTGCGGACCATGGAGGACCATGAGCGGGGCAGGGCCAAGGGCGGCCAGAACCCGGTGCACAACCCGGTCCCGGTCCAGACCAAAAGCCACGCCGAAGGCCAGGTCGAAAGCCAGGTCGGATGCGAGGTCGCGGTCCCGGTCCAGGTCCCGGTCGAGGGCAACCTCGCAGACGCAGTCCAACCCCGCAGGCAAGACAGGCACGACAAGAAAGAAGAGGGCCAACGCGACGAACACGACGCCTTTACCCCAGTCTCCACCCGTGTCCCAGGGGGGTGAGCCGCGGTCCCACGACAGACGCCTGTCTACCTCTGCCCGGCAGCAGGTGGTTGCCGAGTTGCTGGGGGCCCTGGGAGCGCCCTACCTGGGTTGGCAGGTGGCCAAGGCGCTCTGGAACACGCCCGAGGACGACGAACACGAGAGGATCCTGGGCTTCGGGGGCAGGGTGGGCGAGTGGGCGGCCGCGTTGACCCGGGCAAGGTGGATGCGCCGCAGTGGTGTCCTGGGCGTGGCCTACAACTGTTTCCTGGGCCACGCCGGCGCCCTCGCCAGTCCCCCGGGAGGTCCCTGGCTGGTGAGCATGCTGGGTCTCAGGAACACCGTGCTGTTGGTCCTGACCATGATGGCGGCAGGCTTGGCGCTCCTGGGCCTGTTCGAGTGGAGCCTGTTCACGTTGGTGTTGGCGCCCTTCGCCCTCGGCAGCCGTGCATTGCTCGAGCCTCTGCTGCAGACCGGTCGCGTCGAGACCCTCGCCTGGGGGCTGGTGGTGCTGGCGGCGGGGGCCCTGGCCATGGGCTTCAACATGGTGGTGGGAGTCCTCGTGGCCGCCGCCCTGTGCATCGCGCCGCTGCCAGCCACCATCGGTGCCGTGGCGTTGCTGGGCTGCCTTGTGAAGGACCGCGGCATGACCTTCGGCCTGCTGGAGTACCTCCTGCTGGTGGTGCCGGTGGGGGTCTTGTGGTGGCTGCCGTTCCTGACCCACGGACGCGAGAGGGTCGGGTTCCAGGTGGCCGACGCCGCCGCGGCTCCGGACTGGCAGGCGGCCCGCATCCAGGATCTCGACCAACGGGTCCGGGAGCTGGTGCGGCCGGCGGCGGCGCTTGTGCTGGCAGCGCTGTTCCTGGGCGGAGCCGGCTTCGCCACCCTGGGGTTGGCAGCGGTGGTCGGGGGCGGCCTGTGGGTATTGCGCAGAGAGCGCTACCTGGTGCACCCCTCCACCTTCGACCTGGCCGTGCTGGTCACTGGCCTGCTGGCCGTGGGCTGGTCGGAGGGCGTCGTGACGCCGATCGTATTCCTGGTGGTGTTGTGGTTCCTGCACGGGGTCGACTCGCCGGCGCAGGATGCCGCCGCCTACGTGCAGCCTCTGCGGTGCCGGTCGCAGTTGGAAACGATCCGGGACCTTGCCCTGGAACTGCCGGATACCTCGCGGGTGGCTGTCGAGTTCGGCCCCGGCGGGTGGCAGCATGGCCTCGACAGGCTGCTGGCCTACGCCCTCGCGGACCGCCACGGGATCGAGTTGCTCTCCGGAGTTGGTCGCGACGAAGTGGCGCCGCAGGTTCCCGAGGAATACCAGCGCCACATGAACCTCAACGACGGGGCTGAGCACCTGCTGGAGCGCATGGAACGGGTGGGGGTCCGCTACATGATCGCCTACACACCCGAACTCGTCGCAGGACTCCGGGAGGCCGGGTTCCGGGAGCGCCGCAAGGTGGAGCTCCTGGGCTTCGAGCGCGATGGCTTCTTCCGGGAGGGGCGGACGTTCACCCTGCGCCTCCTGCAGGCGCCCGGGAACATCGCGCGGTTGACGCCCCAAGCCGCTGTCGAGAGAAAGCCCAACCAGCTCTCGTTCCAGGCCAGGGCTGGCCAGCGCTACCTGCTGAAGTACGCCTGCTACCGGGGGTGGAAGGCCACGGATGCCGAGGGCCGGGAGCTGCTGGTGGACGATGCTCTCCCCGGAATGTGGATTACCGTGCCCCAGGACACGACCGTGCAGCTGCGCTACAGCTGGTGGAACTACTTCGGCCGGTAGGGGCTTCCGTCGGGGGAAACCCGGGGTCTTCGGGACCTTGGGGGACTTGCGTGGCGGCCGCCGGAGCCCGTAAATGCCAGCCTAGATCCGGAAGGTCCCCCCGACCTCGTCCGGGAGTCGGCTTGCCCCTTCCATCAAGCCACAGAGGATCTTTCTGTGAACATATTGTCTTTCACCACCACCCTGGCCATTGCCAGCAGTCTGGCCGCCCAGGGAGTCATCGTCCCGTCCTCGGCAGCCACCACCGACCCGAACTACTACGACTACTTTGCCACCTACGGGACCACCTCGACGACCACCAAGAACGAGGGCCACGCCCAGTACCTCTTCGACAGTGCTGACGTGGGCAGCGCCACGGTCTGGAAGTCGATCGCCTGGCGGCGCCCGCACTACATCAGCAACACCAACCTCGCCACCACGTTCAGCATGACCATCATCATGTCGAACAGCCCGGTGGCGTACAACTCCCCCTCGAGCACCTACACTGCCAACCACGGCAGCAGCACCAGTGGCACGGCGCCGGTGACGGTGCTGAACGGCCAGATCAGCCTGCCGGCCAACAGCCGTGGCTCGACGTGGCCGGAGCCGTGGTTCACCCCGATGCCGATCAGTGTGTTCGTGCATGCCCCGGTGAAGGGCGGCTCGTTGGTGATCGAGTGCATCGGCTCCAACAACAGCCAGAGCCAAGTCTACTACTGCGAGGGCTTCCAGCCCGACAACGGCCAGCGTTTGAGCAACGGCTCGTCCGGCGGCTGCCAGTGGCACAGCGACGGCGGCTGGAACAGCGGCATCGGCTACACGTACCCGAAGGTCGGCGGCTCGTGGTACGTGAACCACAGCAGCATGCCGTCCAACGAGCCCAACATGGCCAAGAGCCTGAACATCATCGGCGCCCAGGGCGTGGGTGGCACGGCCTTTGGCAAGACGCTGCCGATCCCGATCAGCATGCTGGGCTTCCTGGACATCTGCCAGGTCCGGGCGGGCATCCTGTCCAACGACCTGCTGCTGGTGCAGCCGATGACCTACACCACGAGCACTGCAGGCGCGAGCCGTGGCACCCTCAGGACACCCACGGTGAACATCCCCAACGATCCCACACTGGGAGGCCTGGCGTTCTTCGCCCAGCCGTTCTGCGGGGACAAGAAGCTGGGCAACTACGACCAGATCTACATGGCCTGGCCCAGCAAGTGGGTCATCGGCACCGGCCTGGGCCCCAAGGGGAGCACCGTCTACTCCCTGGGCAACAACGCCAGCGTGACCGGTTCCCTGCGCGTCGGCTACGGCCTCACGATGCTGCTCCAGTAGGTGTCCCACGCGAGATCGATGCCGGGATCGATCCGCGATCCCAGCCAACGTCCATCGGCCCTGTGCCGTACTCCGGCACAGGGCCCTGTCGTGTACCACATCGCCGTTGGGGAGTTTTGGGCCTTGTGCTCGGGCCGCAACAGCAGAATAATCCCCGTGGGATCCGAG
>QJVU01000524.1 GCA_003235605.1 Planctomycetota bacterium
CTACCTGGGGGAACTGGAACGGGTGATCGAGGACGCCCGGCGACAGATGGCCAGCGCCGCCGGGAAAAACGCGACCTTGTCGACGCCGCCGGGTTGGGCCCCGGCTTGAAGAGACATTTTTTTGGGCTCATACTTTGCACTACAAAGTCGTGGCCACGAGCGGGCCACCCGGGGGGAGTCATGCAGGTGATCCGCGCCGCCGCGATGGGGATGTGCTTCGGTGTTCGGGACGCTCTGGAGCTGGCCTTGGCCGATCCGCGACCGGAGCAGACCACGATCCACGGTGAGCTTGTGCACAACGAAGAAGTCTTGGCGCGGCTGCGGGCTCGAGGCTTCCACATGCAGGCCGAGGACGAACGCCACCGGCTGCCGACCACGCAACGGGTCTTGGTCACCGCGCATGGCATCAGCGCTCGGGAGCGCCATCGCCTGCGAGGGGCGGGGCGCCAGCTCGTAGATACCACGTGTCCCCTGGTAGTGCGGGTCCACGAAGCTGCCAAGAAGCTGGAGGCCGCTGGCTACCATGTAGTGGTCATAGGCAGGCAGGGTCACGTGGAGGTAAGGGGCATCGTTGGCGATCTGTGTCACTCTCACGTTGTAGAGCGGGTTGCGGCGGTGGAACGCTATCCCCATCGCCGGATCGGCGTGGTGTGTCAGAGCACGTTTGCGGTGGATGGAGCTCGAGAGATCCTCACTGCGATCCGCGAGCTGAACCCCGGGGCGACAGTGCGATTCGTCGACACGATATGCGAACCCACCAAGCAACGGGTGCACGCGGTGCGCGAGCTGGCGGGGCAGGTGGAGGTGATCGTCGTTGTCGGCGGCCGCAACTCCAACAACACGCGGCAACTGGTCAAGACCTGCGAGCGACTCGGGTGTAAGGCCCATCACGTCCAAGGAGCCGGGGATCTGGAGCTGCGTTGGTTTGGCGGCGTGAGGATCGTAGGGTTGACCGCCGGTACCTCGACACTGCCCGAGACCATCGACCAGGTGGAGACCGCGTTGCGCGGAATGCACGTCATCAGGCGCCTTGGCGAGACCGGGTGAGAGGAGAGTCACTGTGCCACGCAGACAGCCATTTGTTCCCAAGAGGCTGAGGGTTCCCCCTGAGCTGGACCGCGAGTTCGTACCCAGGCACCTGGAGCGCCGCTTTGCCCTCCTGATCAACCCGTTCTACGCCAAGGACCCCCTTGCCAGTTTCGGAAAGCACGTCCTCACTCCGACCCTGGCGCTCACCAGCATTGCCGCGGCGACGCCGGCGGGTTGGCGGGTGCGCTACTGGGACGAGAACCTCCTGCAGGGTTCGCCACCGACGCAGCCCTTCCCGGAGGTGGTGGGGATCACCGTCCACCTGACCTTCGCCAGGCGCGCCTACGCGCTGGCCGACTACTTCAGACAGCGTGGGACGAAGGTGATCCTGGGCGGACTTCATGCCCAGTCCTGCCCGGAGGAGGTGGCGCAGCATGCGGACGCGGTGGCGGTGGGGGAGGGCGTGCAGTTGTGGCCGCAGATCCTGCGCGACGTCGAGGCCGGGCGACTGCGGAGGGAATACCGGGGGGATTTCAGGAAGCCCTATCGGGAGGATCCCGCGCCCAGGCGCGAGCTGTTGGCGAGAGAGTCGTTCCTGACCACCACCAGCGTGATTGCCACGCGGGGCTGCCACAACCGCTGTGGTTTCTGTTACCTCAGCACGGAAGGGTTGCACCTGCCCTACCAACTGCGCGATCCGGAACAGGTGGCGGCGGAGATCGTCGCCGACGGCCAGCCCTACGCGGTGTTCATCGACAACAACCTGGGGTCTCGCAAGGACTACCTGCTCAGACTCTGCCAGGTCCTGCGACCCCTGGAGCGGATCTGGAGCGCCGCGATTACCATCGACGTCACCGATGACCCGGCCCTGGTGAGGGCGATGGCCCTGTCCGGCTGTACGGGCGTGTTCGTGGGTTTCGAGTCGCTGGAGATGAATAACCTCCGTGAGGCGCGCAAGCGGACGCCGCGAACCGAGGACTATGCCCGTAGGGTGCAGATCCTCCACGACAACGGCATCCAGGTGAACGGCAGCTTCGTCCTGGGTTTCGACCACGACGGGCCCGAGGTGTTCCGCCGGACGGTGGAGTGGGTGGAGACCAACCGTCTGGAGTGCGCCACCTTCCATGTCTTGACGCCATACCCGGGCACACCGCTGTTCAGAAGCCTCCAGGCCCAAGGTCGGATCCTGC
Organism: Planctomycetota bacterium; assembly: GCA_003235605.1. The sequence goes on from QJVU01000524.1 coordinate 2,220, forward strand.
ACACGGACTGGGACCTGTACGACACGGCTCATGTCGTGTTCCGCCCGAAGGGAATGACCGTGGACCAGTTGCAGGAAGGCTATGCATGGTGCTATCGCCAGCTGTTCTCCCATGGCTCGATCTGGCGGCGAAGGCCAGCGGACTGGCGGGCGGTACTGCCCTACCTCGGGATGAGCTACCTCTACAAGCGGTCCAACCGCCTGTGGCGCTTCCTCATCGAGCACCGTCTGACGGCGCGGGCCTGGCGACCGCTCGTGGAACGGACCCGGAGGCGGCACCTGCGCTTCCGGGAGCGGCTGGCGGGCATGCCCACGGCAGGGTTGCCGGTGCGGGCACAGAGCCTCACCAGCGCGGGCGTCTAGGCTCCGGCTCTCAGGCTCCAGGCCCTAGTCCAGCATCCCGAGGGGCTCCGTAGGCCCCTCCTCCGGCGCCGGTCGGATCTCGTCGTGGCTCATGATCATCCGTGCGCAGGTGTTCCAACGCAGTATGCAGGCGGCGTTGTCGTCAGGTCGGCACTCGGCGGCCTTCTCGAAGCAGTGCATCGCCTTCTTGAGCCACGCGTGGGTCAGGCAACCGCGCTGGGGTGAGTGCTGCTTGAAGTGAGCCTTGGCGCGGCGCTCGCAGATGATGCCCTTGTAGTAGAGCTGGTCGTAGGCGTCGGGAAGACCCTCTGCGATCTCTGCGGCCTCGGCCATCCGACCGGCGAGACCGAGCTCGAACTGGTCGGTGAGGCACAGCAGCAGGCCCACCCTGGCCTCGCGATGCTCGGGTCGGATGTGCAGGATATCGCGGCAGATGCTCTCGGCGTCATCGGGCTCGTTGAGCAGGCGGTAGCGCTTCATCTTGGCCATCGCCGCATCGATTGCGTCAGCGGACAGCCGCTTGAGCTCGTAGTGCTCTTTGCCCTTGGCACCCACTACCCGGTGTCCTTGTGCCGTTTCCGTCGTGCCTTTCCCCCGAAAAGCATGCGGAACAGACGCTTCAGCGGGTCATAGAACTCGTCCACAACCCGTTCCTTCAAGGGGATGATCGCATTGTCGGTGATCGTGATGTTCTCCGGACAGACTACGGTACAGCACTTGGTGATGTTGCAGTAGCCGATACCGGCGGCCTCCTTGAGATCTTCCAGGCGATCCTCGGTGTCGAGGGGGTGCATCTCGAGAGCTGCAGTGTAGACGAAGAAACGGGGCCCGATGAACTGGTCGTAATGCTCGTGCTCGCGGAGAACGTGACAGACGTTCTGGCACAGAAAACACTCGATGCACTTCCGGAACTCCTGCACCCTGTCGATGTCCTCCTGGTACATCGTCCAGGTGCCGTCGGGTCGGTCCGGAGGTCTTGGGGTGAACTTCTTGATGCGCTTCTTGACCCGGTAGTTCCAGGACACATCGGTGACCAGGTCCTTGATCAGCGGAAAGGCCTTGAGTGGCGAGACGGTGATGGGTTTGTCGGTGGGAAGACTCTGCAGCTTGGTCATGCACATCAGCCGTGGGATGCCGTTGATCTCTGCTGAGCAGGAGCCGCACTTGCCGGCCTTGCAGTTCCAGCGGATAGCGAGGTCGTGCAGCTTTTCCAGCTGGATCTGGTGCAGCAGGTCCAGCACCACCATGCCCTGCACGGGCTCGGTTTCGTGATCTTCGAAGCGGCCTCCGGTCTTGTCGCCGCGCCAGATCCTGAGGGTCACCGTCGTCATTGCGTTGTAGGATCAGAGGTTGTCGTCGATGATCTGCTGGAGATCCGGGGGCATTGGATGGACCTGTTCCTCTCGCAGGCGCATGTCGCCCTCGGGAGTCTTGTGGATGACGTGGGTGATCTTGCCCAGGCGTTCGTCCTTGCCCTGGTGGTCGACACGGAAATGGGCGCCACGGCTCTCTGGCCGCGCCAGGGCTGAGCGCGCGATCGCCTCCGAGACCGTCAGCATGTGCTTGAGGTCGATTGCCGTGTGCCAGGCGACGTTGTAATCGCGGTTGCCACCGACGCTGGCCTTTCGGAAGCGACCGGCGTGGGTGCGGAGCTTGTCCAGTGACTGCGCCAGCTCCTCCTCGACGCGGACAATGCCGACCAGCTCCTGCATGTCTGCCTGGAGGTCCCACTGGATCTGGAACGGGTTCTCGCCATCGCTGCGGTCGAAGAAGCTGAGCGCCCATCGAGCGGAGTCTTCGACCTGGGCGTCGTTCACCGAGGCGTGACCTTCGGTCCGAGCGAACTCCGCGGCGTGTTCTCCCGCGCGCTTGCCGAAGACCAGCAGGTCGGAAAGCGAATTGCCACCGAGCCGGTTGGCACCGTGGAGGCCTGCGGCGCATTCGCCGGCTGCAAACAAGCCCGGTACCGTGGACATCTGCGTCTCGGCATTCACGCGGAT
>QJVU01000505.1 GCA_003235605.1 Planctomycetota bacterium
TTCTTGACCAGCTCTTTCACCAGTGCATTCGGAACCGGAAAAGCGCGGTTGTAGTGGACGATCTTCCACTTGCCGTTGCTCTTCCGGACCACGCCGCTGCCGCGCATCTCGCCGTACTTGGAGCTGCTGAGACGCTCGTCGAACCAGGCTAGTCTGCCGCCGGCTGCCAGGTAGACGTGCTGTTCGGTGGGCAACGTGGTCCACCCCGTGCCGTTGGCAAAGTACGGTTCGACCAGGGCCTTGTGCTGCTTGATGGTCCAGCGCTCGCTGGCGTCGGTGCCCATCAGGATCGCATCTTCAGCGAGGTGCGAGAAGTAACGCTCACCCTCTGCCTTTGCGGCGGCTCTGTGCCAGTCCAGGAGCATCGCCTTCACCCGCGCGATCTCGGGGTGCTCCGGCGCCTGTTCCGGCGCCGCCTCCTTCTCTGGCGCCTGCCCTTGCCGATGGAAGAGAGTTGCGACATCCAGGAACAAGGTGGTCACGGCACCGTTGTCGTCCCGCCCGAACGAGATCTCGTGCGTGCCGGAAGCGTCGGTGAACCGGCCGGGTCCTTTCGCCGGCTTGAAAGGCAACGTCTTCTTGCGGGTGGGGTAGTAGACCGCCAGGCTCTCCTCCTTGCACAGCACCTCGAAGTCGGCCCGAATTGCCGCAAGACGATAGGTACCTAGATACTGCCTGAGAGCTGCGGGCACGTTGTCGTCGATCTTCTCCGGACCCGCCTTTCGGCGCATCCGCAGGATCTCGTGGATCGTCAGGGAGGTGATCTCTCCTTGCACGTTCCGCGGGAACGTGCAGTAGACATGACTCGCCAGCTTTGCATACCAGCGGCCCGACTGGTCCGGGCCGCGCAAGCCGAGCACGACCTGCTCGGGGGTGACCAGGACGAGACCGTCTTCCCGAACCTGCACCTCGTAGCTGCGCTTTCCTGACGGATGAGCGTACTTGCCGACGAAGGCCCGGAGCTTCGATCGGGTGGCGGTGTCGATCTTCTCGCCGGTTTCCCGACGCCGGTGGGACAGGATCTCGACCTCCTTCAGGTTGATGGCGGTGGACAAGGACTGGAGGTGACCCACGCGGATGTGGCCGGAGTCAACGAAGTCGATCTCCTTCGCGGTCGCATCCACGGGGATCCAGCCTGCCTCTCCCATGTAGACCTCGGTCCAGCCGTGCTGTCCGAAGGCGCCGCCGCGATTGGGAACGTACATGCAGCCCCAGACGACTCGCGCCGGTATCCCGACCGAGCGACACAAGCAAGTCAGCAGCAGGGAGTGCGCGCCGCACTCGCCGGAGCGGATGTCGAACGTGCGACGTGCGTCGCCGCCACCCGGAATCCCGTAGTCGATGTTGTCCGAGACCCAGCGGCTCAAGCGACAGGCAGCGTCCCAGGAGTTGCTTGCGCCCTTGGTGAGCCGCCGTGCGTGCCTGACCAGCACTGGGTCGTCCGATTGGATATATGGCGCGGGGGCCAGGAACTCGGCAAGCGTCCTGTCCTTGTCATGGTTTGGCGGGAACGGGGGTGCTCCGGCACCAGTGTAGAGCGGGTGTTGGATGGTGAAGACTCCCTCGACGTGATTGCCCTTCACCGTGCCTTCGAAGTGTTGACCGGGAACGTTCAGGGCCTTGGGAGTAAGCCGCAGGCCAGTTGGCTCGAGCACGGCGCGCACCTTCATGTACGAGATCCCCTGCACGTCGGAGATGACTACGTTGGCCTTGGTCATGATCGTGGAGTCGAGGTTGGCCATCTTGATGCGCTTCTTCACCGACGCGTCAGCGAGGTAAACCAGGCGTCGGCCGGGGAAGGTCAACTTGACCGTCATCCCGGTGTTCACGTCGATCCAGTGGCGCATCACGACGCCTGTCTCCTTGTTCCGGGCATCGAGGACCAGAGTGTCTCGAGGCTCTCCGGCTAGCGTGACGCTTTCTCGATCCACGCGGGTGTAGACAACCTCCTGCACTTTCGCCTCGACCACTGCGAGGACCTGGTACGTCTTCGAATCGGCACCGCCCTTCACGAAGTCGCGCACCAGGCACGGCGCGCCGGACGGGCTGTCCAGGCGCACGCCCTCCGGAAGATCGACAGACTTCTCTCTCTTCTCGCGGCGATAGACGAATCGAGCCTTGCTCCCCTCGACGAAAACCTGGACATCGTTCTCGCTGTCCGCCTTCTTGGTTCGGATATGAACGTAGGTGTACTGCCCGGTCTCGGGGTCGACATGCATCGTCGTGTTGACGGTGGTGTCGAACTTGCTGCCGAGCAACGAGACAGTGGCGAATACACTGTGCTCGACCAGCGTGTACTTCTTCCCGTCGGTTTCCGCGGAGGAGATCTTCAACTCGGCATAACCGCACAGCACGCCATTGACCTCGATCGCAAAGGTGTGTTCCTGGGCAACCGCGGGAGCAACGACCTGGCAGGCCACGAACAGCGCCACGGCGGCCACACGTACGAGAGCGTTCTGTGTTCTCATCTCAATGTCCTCTTCATTGACGAGACCGGAGGGACCTTCGATGTCTCGATGTCTCGTACGGCATCATGGCCCGGGTATTCGTGCCTTCCACATACGCAGAAAGACCCGCTCGACCCCGCAGATGCTCGCGACGGCGGCTTGGTCAGACGTAGGTGGGGTAATCCGGCTCGAACATGGCAGCCCGAATGGCAGTCGGGAGATCGTCGGGTGGTGGCTCTGCAGCCAGGTCGCGGGCGTAGGCCAACTCGGCGACAGCCGTGGCGATCGTCGTCGAGATCTGACGGATCCTGGCCAGCGGGGGGTAGAGCCGGCCGACATCGAGGTCGGAGTCCGCCACCTCGCTTGCCAGTGCTCTCGCCGCTGCCAGGAACATCTCGTCGGTGACCCGTCGTGCCCCGCATACGACGAGCCCCAGCCCCACGCCTGGAAAGACGTAGCAGTTGTTGCACTGGCCCGGCGAAAGGCGCTTGCCGTGGTAGTCGACCGTGTCGAACGGACTGCCGCTTGCGAAGACGGCCCGACCCTTGGTGGCCTCGTAGGCTTCCCGGGCCGTGCACTCCGATTTCGAAGTCGGATTCGACAGGGCGAACACCAGGGGCCGGTCGTTGATCCGCGCCATCGCCTCCAGCACCGGTCGGGTGAAGGTGGCCGGTTGCCCGGACACGCCGATCAGGGCCGAGGGCTCGAGGACCTCGACCGCGCCAAGCAGGTCCGTCATTGGCTCATGCTCATGGGCAAACGGCACCTTGTGGGGCGCGAGATCGGTCCGGCTCGCGACCACCAACCCCTTCGAGTCCATGAGCCAGCAGCGCCGGCGCGCCTCCGATTCCGGCATCCCTCCGTCCTTCATGGCGCTCACCAGGAGCTTGCAAATGCCTACTCCTGCCTCGCCACCACCGAGGAAGAGATAGCGTCCTTCGTGGACCGCGACACCGGTGCTCCGGCAAGCGGCGTAGAACCCCGCCAACGTCACGGCAGCGGTGCCCTGGATGTCATCGTCGAAGAGACAGGCGCGGTCGCGGTAAGTGCTCAAGAGCCTGAAGGCGTTGGCGGTGGCGAAGTCCTCGAGCTGGATCACGGCCTTGGGGAAGCGCTTCTGCACCGCTTCGATGAACTCCTCCAGGAAGTCGTCGTACTCCTGGCCGCGGATCCTCCGCTTCTTCAAGCCGATGTAGAGCGGGTCATTCAGCAGCGCCTCGTTCTCGGTTCCGAGGTCCAATGCGATCGGCAGGCACGAGGTCGGGGGAATGCCGGCGCAGGCGGTGTAGAGGGCCAGCTTGCCGATCGGGATACCCATGCCGTCCGCACCAAGATCTCCGAGTCCGAGGATCCTGCCACCGTCCGTGACGACGATCACCCTGACATCTTCGTGGGGCCAGTTTCCAAGGACTTCCTCGAGGCGGTGCCGATCCCTGGCCGAGAGGTACATCCCTCGCGGGCGCCGGAAGATGTGGCCGAACTCCTTGCAGGCCTCTCCTACGGTCGGGGTATAGACGATCGGCATCAGCTCCTCGAGATGATCGATGAGGACCCGGTAGAAGAGGTTCTCGTTCCTGTCTTGGAGCGCAACGAGATCGATGTAACGCTCGAGATCGGAGGGCTTGCGCCTGAGGCCTTCCATGACCCGTATGGCCTGGGTCCGTTGATCGAGCACGACCGGCGGCAAGAGCCCTCTCAATCCCAGGGCATCGCGTTCCCCTTCGGTGAACGCCGTGCCCTTGTTCCGCACCGGATCGTGCAACAACTTGACGCCTCGATAGGGGTCCGGGGAACCTGCTGATTCACTCATGATCGATCGCCGCCTCTCTGGAAACTGCACGGCTCTGGATTCTCCAGAGGGAGCATCTGTACTGTCTGGAGGCTCGATGACCACACCAACGCCCGGTTTTGTCCACGGTCCAGTTGCATCACGAAGGCCGGGGCGATCCCTGGGTATCGATCCGATCCCACTCGAGGCCTGCAACTGGAACAGCGTCTACTGCCAGTTGGACCGCACCCGAGCGGCAAGGTGCGACGGGAAGCGGAGACCCCGTTGCGAGAGCCATGATGTTCCTTGCCGCGGAACAGGGTGAGGACCCGATGTATCCCGATCGGCCGACCC
>QJVU01000726.1 GCA_003235605.1 Planctomycetota bacterium
ATGATCAGGAACCGGTAGATGGGGACGATCCCGCAGGAGCAGACCGGCAGTGGCAGTCCCGCTGCCATGCCCCGCAGCGCCTGGGTGAAGCGGCCTCCCCGGGTGATCCGCTGGATCCAGGCCATGGGCACGAAGACATGGGCCGCGCCGACGGTCAGGTAGGCCAGCACCAGGGCCGGCGCACTCCGCAGCGCCAGCTGCAGGAACACCTCGCCGGAGCCGTGTTGGTGCATCTGGGGGATGCCGAACAGGCTGCCGAGTGCCAGCAGCATGCCGCACAGGGAGGCAATGTGGAGGTGGCGACCCTTCTGGCCTGCCGGAGCCGGGATGTGGGCATGCATCACCACGTGCAGGAGGGAACCCGCGAGTAGCCCCTCGAAGGTGCCCATCACCTGTCCCGACGCTCCGCGCAACGCGGCCTCGCCGGCCCCGAAACCCACCAACGTGCCCGCCACGATCACCAGCAGGGTGACCACGGCCAGGCGGACGCCCATGGTGCGCGCCACGATCCACCAGATGCTGATCCCGACCGGCAGCCGGTGCAGGATGATGGCCAGGACCAGCACCGGGAACGGTTCGCCGGCGTGGCCGTGGTCGTGGCCGTCCCCGGGAGCGCCGTGATCCCCATGACTTCCGTGAGCGCCGTGATCCAGGGCGTCGGTGAGGCCGATGCCGTCCACGGTGGCGTGGGCGAACAGCGCCACCAGTGCCGCCACCAGGAACAGCAGCCGCGCTCGCGAGCTCGGGCGCAGGCCGCGTTCTGCCAGCGTGGGCAGCAGGAAGCCCAGGACACAGGCAACCAGGGCCCAGAGCCCGGCGAGTCCGATACTGTGGGGGAGCACCTCGGTCAGTACCAGGCCTCCCACCATCACGATCACGAAGGCGTCCAGGGCGATGGCCGCAGACCGCACCCGGTGAACGTAGTGCACCAGCACGGGGCCGAGAGCGAGGGCCAGCAGGCTCAACAGGACGGCGGTCATGGGTGGCCGTGGAGCTTACCCGGGGTCCTGGGGGGGCCTAACGCTTCTTGTTCCTGGCCTTGTCCCGCGCGCGCCTGGCCTGCTGGTACATCTCCATGCGCCGGTGGTAGTCCGGATCCCCCTTGCCGCCTCCGGCCATGGCGCGCTTCTGGAAGTCGATGGCCTCGTCGACGTAGCCGTTCTCGAACTTGGCCAGGGCGATGGTGTCCAGCATGTAGTAGGTGATGCCTTCGCCGTTGGCTTCCATGGCGTTGGTTGCGAGCAGTGCCAGGCTGCTGAACCGGCCCTTGTAGGGTTCCTCGGTGAGCAGGTCCCAGGCGAAGGTGTTGAGGGCACTGTTGTTTTGCCGCATGGGGGCGAGGATCTGCCGGCCGATCTCCTGGGCAGCCTTGGTGTCCTGCCTGCCGGCGTCCAGGATGCGGTACTTGACGATCAGCAGGTCCCGGGAAGCGCCTTTCAGCTGGATCGCCCGGTCCACCGCCGTCAGTGCGGAGTCGGCGAAGGCCTGCGGCCTGCGTGTGTCGGAGAGCTGCTGCGCGTACCGTTGCAGCTCGCCCACGTTGTCGCCGAGGAGCGGGAGCACGTGCCGGGCCACGGCGGTGGCCTGCTTGACGTTGCCGCAGCCGGCCAGCGCCCGGGCGTAGGCCAGCTGCACCGCCAAGCTATCGGGCTCCTGCGCCGCCAGAGGTGTCAACGCCATCAGGGCGATCTGGTGATAGTAGACGTTGTCCAGATCCTGGAGCAGGCACTCGTTGGCGAAGTGCACCATCTGGTTCGGTCGCAGGGCCAGATCCTTGAGCGCTGCAACGGCGATCTCCTTGGCGCGCTGTTGGTCCTTCTTGTACTCCACCGCGCCGCGGAACCGCTGGATCCACGGTGAGGCGTGCCGGGCACCGATGGCGATCAGGTCCTTGGTGATGGACTCGATCATCTTGTAGTCGCGGTTGGCCTGGGCCTGGCCCAGGAGGCCCTGGGTGGCCCGCAGCTGTTCCACGAGGTCCTTGTCCCGGGCCACGGCCAGGGCCTGGTGCAGCGGCGCGAAGAGCCCCCGCTCGGGGTGGCCCACCCAGGCGATCAAGCCCAGGTGGTTGATCAGGAATGCCCGCGGCAATCTGCCCTGGGGCTTGCCCAGGTAGACACGGGCGGTGGCACCGGCCTTGTCCCGCGCGATTCGCAACGACAGGTTGGTGTCGGTCAAGAGGCTCCCGGCGCCGGCACTCTCTCCGTCACCGTCCTTGGACTCCTCGACGGGCACCACCACGATCCGCACGCCGGCGTCCCGATGTTTCTCCTGGGTCTGATCCAGGGAAGCCAACAGCTGCCCTGTTCCGGGGTCCTGGGCAAAGCAGAACACCAACAGCAGGATGCCACCCTTGCCGTTGCGAGGCATCTCCACCGCCTAGCCCACCAGCCACTTCTGCACTTGCAGGCCGGGGGCGCCGTTGCCCACGCCGAGGCCGCCCTGCCTTGCAGTCTCTCCGGCCTGGGCCGCCAGCGTTGCCGCCAGCAGCGGGACCACCAGTCCCCATCCGGGCCACCCGCGTGAACTCGCCATGCTTGAAGGCATCGTAGTCCCTGCCCGAGACATCGCGCAATGTGGCGGCCGGTCTTGAGCTAGCGATCCCAGATGACCTCGAAGTAGGGGATCATCATCTCCTCATCGGACTGCAGGCCGAAGTAGACCGTCTGCCGGGGGTCGGGGTTCTGGGGGTTCCCTGGACTGTTGTCGAAGACCGCCTCCGCAACCAGGCGGGAGCCCTTCGCCACCCGCAGGGGCTTCGCGAGCACGTATTCCTGTTGCCAGTCGAAGTCGAAGTGGGGTACGTCCAACAGCGTCTCTGTGGAGCCGTCGGGCCGGGCCAGGGAATAACGCATCGAATGCCCCCGCAGGTGCATGTGGGGCAGGAAGGAGAGCAGCGTCGCCCCCCGGGGGAACCGGAAGGAGGTCGTGACCCGGTGCCGCGGCGCACCGGGAGGAATGGTGAAGGTGACCGACGACGCCGCGTGGACGCTGCGGACGTGTTTCGGCGCCGTCTTGGCGAACCGTAGCGCCAGGCGCGTCTCGGACTCGCGGACCTTGCCGTTGGGTGTGTAGTGGATCTGGAAGACCAAGGTTGCCCCCGCAGGCAGGAGCTTGGCGTGACCCTCGGGATAGACGATCGGGGGTCCCCCGGGCAGCTCCGCCAGGAAGTAGCCGTGGATGCCGCCCCCCGCCTGGAGCAGGTCCTTCAGGTACTTCTCGTTGCGGCGGATGTGCTCCATGCGCTCCGCCGGGGGCACGTCCTGGAACAGCTGGCTCCAGTGGAACGGCGGCCGGTAGGGCCGTCCCTTGCCCCTCCTGTTGCGGTCCTCCTGCAGGAGGACCAGCACGTGGTGCACCACCTCCGGGGACGTGGACACCACCTGGGCCGCCTGTACCCAGCGGTCCTCGGGGAACTCGGTGGGCACGTGGACATAGCGGTAGGGCAGGCGGCCTTCCGCGGGAACCCGGTGCTTGCCCGCGGTGTAGACCACGTCCGGCGCGCCGATGGCCCAACCCACGGGCCAGGAGATCTTCGCCGGTGCCTGGGCCGGGTCCCCCTTGGGTGCGCCCGCCTCCACCCAGGAAGTGATGGCGGCGATGTCCTCGTCGGACAGTCGGGGATCGTTCCGAAACCTGCCGATCTGGGGATTGGCGCCCCATGGAGGCATGCGTCGCTCCACGATCACCTCCTGGATCATGTCCCCCCAGCCCCGTGTCTGCTCGTAGGTCTCCAGTGCGAACGGCGCGGCGCCGCCCTCGTGGTGGCAGCGCTGGCAGTGCCTCTGCAGGATGTGTTGGATGTGCCCGTGAAAGGTGGGCGTATCGGCGCCTGGCGCGACCCGGGGTTGCGGCGCCAGACCAAGGGCACAGCCCATGGGGTCGGTGCGGGTCACCGCGATCTTCTCCCCCGCAAGCAGGCTGCGGATCGCGTCCCTCAGGTAGTGGTGTTCCGGCGCTTCCTTGCGGTAGGTACCGAGACCGCTCCCGGTCTTGCGGTAGCCATACTGGTCGTCCACGGCCCCCCGGTAGGCGATCTGTCGGCGCCCGTCCAGGACCAGCACCTCGGTGGTACGGGTCACGCCGAAGTGTCTGGCGAGGCGCCCCTCGCCATCGCGCACGACGGGAAACCCCAGGCGGTGGCTGGCGGCGTGCTCCCGGATTGCATCCAGGCTGTCCTGGATGTTGGAGTGGATCAGGAAGAACTGCACCGGCTGGTCCTTGAACTCCCGGGCAATGGACCCGAGCCGGGGCGTGTAGACCTTGGACATGGGACAGCCCAGGCCGTGCCAGCAGAGCACCACCACCCGTTTGTCCCGCAACACCCCGCGTGTGTAGCGCACACCGTCCACGGTCTCGAGGCAGGGCAAGGTCGGGACCTGCGCGACCGTCCCCGCAACCAGTAGGACGGACAGCACGAGGAACGACAGAACTGCGACCGTGGGTTTCACAACAGCGGCGCCACCAGGTCCCTCAGCATCGGCACCACCTCTCCCTCGAACCAGGGGTTGCGCTTCAGCCAGAGGATGTTGCGGGGGCTCGGATGG
>QJVU01000035.1 GCA_003235605.1 Planctomycetota bacterium
GTCGAGAGCTTCCAGCGCGTTGTTCGCAAAACGCACCTTGCCCTCGACGGAATTACCCAAGATGCGCCGCGCCTCCTTCATGGCTTCGGGATCGAACGCGGTAACCGTCGCACCGGCTGACAGCAGGTTCTCGATGATGACGAGGCTCGGAGCTTCGCGGATGTCATCGGTCTGTGGTTTGAAGGCCAGACCCCACATCGCGAACTTCTTTCCCGCCAGGGCCCCCTTGTAGTGGCGTTCGATCTTCTCGAACAGCAGCTTCTTCTGGGCATTGTTTACGCTCTCGACGGCGTCGATGATCTCCATCTTGAGACCCTGCTCCTCCGCCGTCCGTACCAAAGCCCGTACATCCTTGGGGAAGCAGCTGCCCCCGTAGCCGGCCCCCGCAAACAGGAACGGTGAACCGATCCGGGAGTCCGTTGCGATTCCCTTGCGTACCTCGTTCACATCTGCTCCAACGTTCTCGCACAGCTTGGCGATCTCGTTCATGAACGAGATGCGCGTGGCCAGCATGGCATTGGCGGCATACTTCGTCATCTCAGCGGAAGCAGTATCCATCATCAGGATCGGCTTGCCGGTCCGCAGGAAAGGCGAGTAGATCTCCTGCATGATCGCGGCGGCCCTTTCGTTGTTGGCGCCGATAACGACCCGATCGGGCTTCATGAAGTCGTCAATGGCAGCCCCTTCCTTCAGGAACTCCGGGTTGCTGACGACATCGAACTCCACATCCGTCACTGCGGCGATTGCCTCGCGGACCTTCTGGTTCGTGCCCACCGGCACGGTGCTCTTGAGCACGACCACTTTGTAGTCGCCCGATGCATCGATCGCCTTTCCTACGGTCTCGGCCACGGCCAGAACGTGCCTGAGGTCGGCGCTGCCGTCCTCATCCTGAGGAGTACCGACCGCGACCAGGCAGACGCGAGCACCCCGTACCGCAGATTCGACATCCGTGCTGAACGACAACCTGCCCTCGTCGACGTTCCGGACGACGAGCTCCTTCAAGCCGGGCTCGTAGATGGGGAGGTTGCCGCTCCTGAGGGTGTCGATCTTGGTTTTGTCCTTGTCGACGCAGACGACCCGGTTACCGGTCTCCGCGAAGCAGGTGCCGACGACGAGGCCGACGTAGCCTGTTCCGATCACAGCGATCTGCATGCAAGGGCTCCTGGGAGTGGTCTAGGTCTGGGGTCTGGGTCGTCTAGGTCCCGGTCCCGGTCCAGGTCTTGGTCCAGACGAGATTGTCGGAAGAGGCGGGAGGTCGACTTCAGGGCTTTGGAACGTAGCGAGGCCCATAGTGCCTCGCAACCGGGCCGGGGCCGCCTTTGTGCGTCCGTCTGGGAACTCCCATGGCTACAATCCCGGCCCATGCGAATGCACTCCAGGGTCGCGGTCGGATCGGCGGTTCCTCTTCTGCTCCTTGGGCTCTCGACGGGGGGATGCACAGCCGCCCAGTCCAGCATGACGGCTGCATTGGCCGAGTACGATCCCGCTCCGGACCTCGGCCGCCCGGCTTGGATCCGGGCCACCGCAGGGTTCGGCGCCTGGATCGGCGGTGGTATCGGCGCAGTGGCCTCCCTGGTCGTCCTGCCGGTCACCTATCCGGTTTCCCTGCTGATGGACGAGCCCCTCGGCTATGCAAAGAACGAGTTCCGCTTCATGCCGGTGGGCTGGTGTGCTGGTGGCATGCACTATGCCCTCGGGGCGCCCCTGGACCTGATGGACTACGTCCTTCGCCGGGCGTGGCTGCCTGAGGAGAAGCCCCGAGGGTATGACTTCACGCCGATGCCCGCCCCGAAGCTGCGAGATCCCCTGGCAGCACCGGCGAGGACGGAGCCGGCGGAGACGGAGCCGTTGCGCAGGTGAAGGCCGACCGCAGGTGATCAAGACGGGCGCTGGCAAATGCAGCGCCCGGGATGGCGAGACCGCCGGGTAGACTCGGGTGGTTCAGGCCCTGGGCAGGTGGGACCGACAATGGGTCCATGGGCCCGAGAAGCAGTGGTCGCCTGTTCCCGCACCTGTCCCCTCGGGTCCTGGTGCCCGGTCTCCTGGTGCTCGCTGCAATGGGTGCCTGCGGCCTGAGCTACGAGCCCGAGGAGGGCCTCGGGGGTGGGACGGCCGAGGATATCGGCCGCAGCATGGTGGCCGGTGCCCAGGCGAACAAGATGCAGATCGCCGTCGCCGGCAGCGCGGACGGCTGGCGGATCCGCCACGGTCGGGATGCCGAGGTCTACGAGAACGAGCTCTACCTGCCGTTCGACCGCAATGTCGTTCTCTCGGTCAGCGGCGGCGGCGAAGACGCCTCGTTGAACATCCCCGTCTTCGGCGTGCGCAAGCTCATCGAAGCCGGCAAGCGAACGAAGGTCTACTTCAGGGTCGTCCGCACCGGTGAGTTCCCGATGGAATGGGCCCCGGTCCGCGGGCGTGACGGCAGGGTCGTCGAAGGCAGGGTGGTTGTGGTGACCCAGGCGGAGTGGGACGAGTTGTTCACGCAGTCCAGGTAGTCGGGCTCTCTCGCGCAGCGAGTCCGGCCGGATCGACGGCTCGGACCAGCTCACTGTCCTATGCGCATTTCCAGTCCGGCGGAGCTGGACAGGCCGGCTGTAGCGCCCGGGTCGATCAGCAGGCCCTGACAGTAGACCGACTGGCCGCAGGGCGCGTTGCTCGGCACGGTCGCCGGCAGCGACAGGCCGCTGGTTGAAACGGGGGCGCCGAGCAAGATCGCACCGGTCAGCGACACGTGCAGGGTGCCTCCCCAGAACGCCGGCGCAAAGGTGGGGGTGACGTTGAGTATGAGCAGACCGCTGGTGGCCGCGCCGCGCGAGTTCGACAGCTGCAGGGTCATGGACTTGCCGAGTGCCGGTGCTGTGGAGCTGAGCGCGGGGACGCCCTGGGTGCCGGGGTAGCCCTGCCCGTATCCGCGGGATACCGCCGGCAGGCAGGAGCTGACAAACTCCAGCCCAAGGACGTTGCCGGCGCCCATGCTCCCGATCAGCGTGGCCTTGCCGGTCTGGTCGTCGATCTTGTAGAGGACATCGTCGTTGCTGCTCGACGCCTGGTTGTCCGAGGCGATCAGGCCGAGGGTGGGATCGAATGCCAGCGCCGTGCCGATCTGTTTGCCGGTGCCGAAACCTCCCACCAGGGACAGCTTGCCCGTCTTGGGGTCGAAGGTGTGGAGCGTCTTGCCGAAGATGTCGGTCAGGTACAGCTTGTCGCGGATGAAGTCGTAGGCCAGGTCCCCGAGCCCGTTCAGACCGTGCTTGCCGAGGGACGTCGCCTTGCCGCTCGTCGTGTCGATCGTGAACACCTCGTTGGTGCCGAAAGAGTTGGCACCATAGAGCTTGCCGTCGCGGAGGTTGTAGGTGAGCCCGTGCATGTACTGCAACGACGAGCCGAACGAGCCGATGACCTTGGTTGTTCCCGTGGCGGGGTCGATCGTGAGCAGGTTGTGGGTGCTGGTCGACGTGGCATAGAGCACCTTGTTCTTCGAGTCCCAGGCCAGGGCCGCCACCGTGGCATCGCCGAGCTTGCCGATGACCGTGAACGAACCGGTCGCGGGGTTGACGTCGATCAGGTTGTCGGGCGTGACGTCGCTCCCGACCAGCCTGTTCGAGTTCAGGAACTGGACCGCGGGTAGCTTGACAGCAGTTGCCACGAAGGGTGGGGTCGACGTCCCCGCGTGCGCCATGGTCGCCGGGTCGTAGGGCTGTGAGGAGGACTGGGCCTGGAGGGACTGGACGGCCAGGATCGCGGCTGCGACGGACCAGATCGTTGTGGCGAAGTCGATGAGATGGCGCATGGTCATGTTCTCTTGACGTTGGAGGAGTCGCTGGAGGCGAGCACCCATCCTATCCCATTCCTCCTGTCAGCTCTCTTGTAGCCGGCTGCAGATCCGAAGATCATGTTGCTGCGGGCATGCGGGTTCCTGCTGCATGTGCTGTCGGGGCGATTAGCTCAGTTGGCTAGAGCGCCTCCCTTACAAGGAGGATGTCGGCGGTTCGAGTCCGTCATCGCCCACCACCCGTCCACCCGCTCCTCCGCCGGGGATCGATGACGCGTCTCCGCAAACCGCGCGATGACGTCGGACTACGTCGGGTCACATGCCCACGAACACGGGGTCGCCTCAGCACCTCACCGCCGTCACCGCCCGAGTAGATCGCCGAATCGCTCGAGTTCCTCCCGCGTGAAGTCACGACCAAGTCGATCGAGCTGCTGGGTGACGATCTCGAGGATCTCCTCGGGGTGGACGATCCATGTCCGCACCGTCCCGTCCAACGATGCCGTCAGGAGTCGCCGGCCATCCGGCGAGAACGATACATCCCAGACGACCCCGGTGTGGCGACGCAACACCGTCAGCTCGCGACCGGCCAGATCCCAGATCCGCGCGGTGCCATCCTTGGATCCCGTGGCCAGCATCGTGCCGTCTGGCGAGAACTCGCAGCGCACGACCGCTCCGTGGTGGCCGGCGCAAACCACGAAGCCACCGGTTCTCAGATCCCAGATCCGTGCCGTGTTGTCCGCGGACGCACTCGCGACGAGCAACCCGTCGGGT
>QJVU01000346.1 GCA_003235605.1 Planctomycetota bacterium
ACCTGGGCCCATTGCTCCGTCGGCCCACCATGCTCCCTGCTCACCGCGAGGACGTAGTCGCGGAACATGCCGGCCATCCTCAGGTTGTCCTCGAGACTCGTGAGGTGCTCGTAGGGATCACCGAGCTTCAGCTCGGCAGCCTTGGAGCGAATGAAGAACTTCACGGTGATCTCCGTACGTGCCTGCGTCCGGACCTTCTGCTCGAGGAGTGTCTTGACACGAGCCACGTACTCGTCCAGGCCGAGTTGACCTCCTCGCAGGCGCATGCTGAAAGACGTATCGTTCGGGGTTCGAAACCCCACTTCCAGATATGACAGGCCCGCATCGAACAACTGTTGGTTTCGCGCAGGGTCCAGCAGGCTGCCATTGGTCAGCAGGCGCACCTTGAGGCCGCGCTCCTCCGCATACCGGGTCAGGTGCACGAGATCCTTGTGCAGGTACGGCTCACCCATCAGGTGAAACGTGATGAACTCGGTCAGGTCGTTGTCGGCAATCTGATCGAGGATCCCCTCGGCGAAAGCGGTCGGCATCACGACTCGCTTGCGAGTCTGCTGGTCGATTGGGCAGTAGTCACAGGTGAAATTGCACGCGTTCGTGATCTCCAGGTAGATGATCCTGAAGCGCTTGTGTGGGACGGCCGCCGGTGCTGTAACATCCACTGGCTGGGTGCTGCTGCCTGGATTCATGGTGAGACTCTCAGAGGTTCTTGAGCGCGAGCCGAAACGGTTGGCGGCACAGGGATTCTACGGGAGTCCATGGCTTTGCGGAGGACGACTCGTACGACACGGCGACAGCATGCCGTTCCTCCGACCGTAACGGGCGCACCGCAACCTGGGGTCGGATCGCAGTGCGGGCCGGGCCGGTCCGGAATCAGGACCAGGACCAGGTTCGGGACCAAGTCCAGGGTCGCAACCAGGACCAGAGCGCCATCTCAACAGGTCCACCAGGAACCCCTTGATCGGCCCTCGAAGCGGCCGCCCTCGATACTTGGCGTGGTGTTCACGGTAGGATCGCGGCTCGACAAATGCCCGCAACGGGGCTTCTTCTCCTCTCTCCAGAAGGAGGCCTGGGATCGTGAGACGCCATGTGTCCTCAGGGAGCCTTTCCGAAACGACGCGCTGGCTTTCCATTGTCTTGTGCCTTGCGGGTGGCATCGCGGCATTCACAGTCGTCGTACTCATCCTCAGCGATGAGCGCGTTGCCCACGTCTTCAGTTCGATTCGCTGGATGGCGATTGCCGCAGCTCTGACGTCGTGCGCGCTGTCGGTGGGTTGGGCCGTGGTGGAGTGGACCCGACCCGCGGTGCACAGGTCACCGGCCAGGATCTGGCGCGATCTGTTCCTGCTGTGCGTGGCGGCGGTCGTGCTGCAGGTCGTGTTCTCGAACAACTTCAAGCCGTCCCTCTGTGCCCTGTCGTTCGCCGGCGCATCGGCTTGCTTCGCCGCGATGCGTTGGTCGGAGCGGGTCTGGGCCGGATGGCGGGATCGCCAGCTCACGAGAGCGCTGGAGCGGACCGCGTTCCAGGTGGCTCTGGTGCTGGTCTTGCTCGAGAGTTCCCTGCGTCTGCTGGGCTTCGTGTGGCCGAACCCGATGTTCGCCAGGGACGAGAGCGGAGTCGAGGAAGCGATGGCGATGTACCGGACAGAGCCAGGCGGCGTGCGGTACGGGTTTCCGTGCAACAGCCGAGGTCACTACGACGTCGAGTTCGCGCCTGGGAGCCGCACGGTCGTTTCGATCGGGGATTCCTTCAGCGTGGGGGTGGTTCCGCACGCGTACCACTTCACGACCGTGTGCGAGCGGGAGCTCCCCGGTGTTGCTGTCCACAATCTCGGTCGCGCTGGGATCGGTCCGGGCGGATACCTGTGGTTCCTGCGAAACGAAGCCCTGCGCCTGGGACCGGACCTGGTCCTGATCAACCTCTTCCTCGGCAACGACTTGGCGGAGGCTGGAAGGTGGAACCAGGGTGGCGGCGTCCTTCGGTCGGTGTGCGATCGCCGCAACGTGCTGACCTTCCAGGTGCCGCTGCGGATCGCGAGGCTGATGCGAGAGCGGTCGCAGACCGGCGTCAGGGGGGCTCCGTTCACGGCAGGCGCCGAGTTCGGCGAGAGGATCGACGACCCGGGCGTCCTGCGCAGCAAGATGCCCTGGCTAGAGGACCCCATGCTCGAGAACCCGACGATGTCGCCCGAGCAGTTCCACAGGATCGAGGCAGAGCGCGCGAGCCACATCCACAACGGAAACCGCAACGGCTCCTACGAGAAGCTCTACAGCGTTCTGGATGAGATTCTGGCAACCGCCGGCACCGTCCGAACGGTGTTCATGCTGATCCCGGACCAGTTCCAGGTCGACGAGGAGGTCTGGCACGAGGTCCTGCAGCGTACGAGGGGCGTGCAGCTCGACCGCGACCAACCGCAGAAGCAAGTTGCGGCTTGGCTGCGGGCAAGGGGCGTTCCATTCCTGGATCTCTTGCCGATCCTCCGCGCCGTTCCAACCGCTTCCGATGGTCGGCGCCACCTCTACCATCTGCGCGACACCCACTTCAATGCGCATGGCAACCGCATCGCGGGGAAGGCGCTGGCTGGTTTTCTGCGGACCCAGCTCCGCTAGCTACTCCTGGAGCCAGTTGGAGCCATCCGGTGCTGTCGGAGCACTGCTGCTGGTTGTACTGCTACTTGTAGATACCCCATTTGTGGGCGGGACCCAGCGACAGGGTCGGTATGGCAGCGACACCCTGCCACCAGACGAAGGCCCCGTCCAAAGCAGTGTTGCCCGGGATCGGGAAGGACTGCTTCAAGAGCCCGTTGCTGTCCAGGCTTCCGAACAGGACGGGTATCCCGCCCTTCAGCTCCCACTTGCCGATGGGGAAGCCAGGCAGCGATACCGGCGTCATGTTGGTGGGAGCGATGAACAGGGCAACCTTGGCATTGGCTGTGCCGACCATCTCCAGAAGTAGCGTGCCGCCGAGCTTGCGCTCACCGCGAGGGCAGACGCTCGGATCGGTGGCGATGCGGACATCGATGTTGTCCACCATGCCCTGTGGGGTGCGCTGGTTTGCACCGTACAGGGGACGGATGAAGTGGACATCGAAAGGGGCCGACGAAGAGGTGAGCCAGTTCACCAGGACCCGAGCGCACAGTCGTTCGCGGTCGGTCGTCTGGGCAGCGATGGCCCCTGAGCCCTTGGTCCAGTCCGCCACCTTCTTGCCGGAGATGTAGACCTCGAACGCAACACCCTGGTTGTTGCCGAATGTGGATGTCTGGGTCAGGTCCATCGTGATTTCGTAGGTAACGCCGTTGATGAAGTTGACGCTCTGGCTGAGGACATGGGGTCCGTTCTTGTCGGCGCGCACGGCATAGGCGTTACTGTTGCCGAGGCCGGAGACGTTGAACGAGGTAACCCCTGCAAGCTGGCCACCGCCGCTGACGTTCCAAGACGTGGTGCCGTTCTCGAAGTCGCCGTTCTTGACGATGTTCTGGGACGAGAGAGAGGTGCCCAGCAGGCACAGGGCCGTGAGGCAGAAGGTTGAGGTGCGCATGGCTGTCTTCAGGGTATGTGACCGAGGTTCCGCGGGACTTGCGGTTGCGTACAAGTCGTGATGGCCGCGGCCTTGGGATCATGATACTGAACGGCCGCGACTACAGCGACACTCGGCAGACCGCTGCCTCCCGACTCATCGAGTGCAACCGCCTCTCGGATCTGCTAGCATCCGCCTGAACTGCTTGCACGCTCGAACCCGTCCAGACCAGGAGATCACATGTTCCGCCTCCGTCCGTCGACCCTCACCATAGCCGCCACCATCACCGCCACGACCTTCCCTTGCGCCATCGGCCACGCTCAGACCTCCAAGGTAGTCCCGGTCAGCGCGGCCACCGCTGAGGGCGATGCCGCCAGCTATCACCCCTTCTTCTACGACGCCGGCCGGGCCCAGCAGGTCTGGGCCGCCTCTGCCATCGCCAAGGGCACTGCGGTCCTGAACAGCATCAACTTCCGCCGCGACGGGAACAACAGGAACTACGCGGCCTTCAGCGTCGCGTCGCACACGGTCAGCATCGGCCACACCACGGTGTCACCGACGACCATGTCCGCCACCTACACGGCCAACATCACCTCGTCGATGACGACGATCTTCAACGGCAAGTACAGCATCGGGGCACAGTCTGCTCCCACGACCCCACCGGCACCGTTCAACTACGCCTACCCCATGTCGACTCCCTTCATCTACGCCGTTGCCAAGGGCAACCTCCTCATGGAGTGGATCACGGGCTCGGGCCAGGCCACCAGCAAGGGCGGCCCTCAGTGGGACGCGGTCACCAGCGCCGGCGGCAGCGGTGGGGTACGCCAATTCGGCACCTGGGGCAAGTTCGCGGGCAACGACGTCGCCAACTGGAAGGCCGACGCGCAGAAGCTCATCCCCGGTGGATCCGCGGACATCACGCTGGCGGGTTTCCGCCAGGGCTACACGTCCCGCCTGTTCGTGGGCATCTCCGACAAGAGCTGGAACGGCCTTACACTCCCCCATGACCTGGCCTCCGTCGGCGCACC
>QJVU01000075.1 GCA_003235605.1 Planctomycetota bacterium
GTCGACGTCCAAGAGCTTCAGCATCGACTGGAGGTCGTCGCCGCGAGGTCCGAGCTGGCGGGGTGCGAAGGCGTCGGAGCGGGTCAGCATGTGGCTTCGTGGGGAGGGGCGAGTCGGCATGTAGCGTCGTGGGGAGGAGGGGGCGGCATGTTATAACGCGGGGGGTTCAGCCGCGCGATCTTCCCGTTCGTGCGTGCGACCGGCACCCGCTGGCAGTTCGGCGGGTGGAGTTGACGGAGCCACCGTAGAGAATACGCCTTCCAATGACACGGACGCGCAGCATCTGTCTCGCAATCCTCGCGACCTTGACCTCCTGCAGCCGCGGACCGCTGAACCCGGTGGCACAGAACCCCGAGACACAGAACCCGGTGGCTGATGTCGAGGGTCTGATCACCCAGGACAGCATCTCGGCCGGAATCGCGTTCCTGGCCGACGACCTGCTCGAGGGTCGCGGTGTCGGCAGCCGCGGGGAGCGCCTCGCGCGGCGCTACCTGGCGACGCAGATGCAGATGGTAGGGCTGGAGCCCGGTGGGGTGGACGGCACCTGGGAGCAGCCGGTGCCGATGGTGGGGATCACGGCCCGGGTGACGGTGCCGCTGACTGTGAGGGGGCCCAAAGGCGAGATGACGTTCACGGCCCCCGAGGACTACACGTGCGAGGCCGGGCGGCCGGCAAAGAAGACCCAGTGGCCCGATGCCGAGATCGTGTTCGTTGGCTACGGCATCAGCGCTCCGGAACAGGAGTGGGATGACTTCAAGCGTGCTGACCTCGAGGGCAAGGTGCTGCTGGTGATGAACAACGATCCATCGGGGGATCCCGCGTTGTTTGCCGGCAAGACCCGTCTCTACTATGGCCGCTGGTCCTACAAGTACGAGGAGGCAGCGCGGCGAGGCGCGGTGGGGGCCATCGTGATCCACACAACACCCTCGGCCGGCTACCCCTTCGACGTGATCCGCAACACCCACGGCAGGGAGGACTTCTGGCTGGAACCGAAAGCTGGCGAGACGATGCCGAGCCTGGCACTGCGCTCCTGGTGTTCGGAAGCCGCGGCACGCAAGATCGTCGGTCTCACGGGCAGGGATCTGGATGCCCTGCGGCAGGCGGCGGAGAAGCGTGATTTCGAGCCGGTGCCTCTGGGTGTCAGGGCCAGGCTCGAGACCGACAACGAGATCCGGCACATCGGATCTGCAAACGTCATAGGCAAGCTCGTGGGCAGTGATCCTGCCCTGAGAGACCAGGTCGTCGTCGTCACCGCCCACTTCGACCATCTGGGGATAGGTCGCCCGGACAGGACCGGGGACACGATCTACAACGGGGCCCTCGACAATGCATCGGGCACGTCGGCCCTGCTCAGCATCGCGCGCGCCTGCGCGGCCCTCGGGGACCAGAAGCAGCGGCCCAGGCGTACGGTGCTGTTCGCTGCGATGACCGCGGAGGAGTCGGGTCTCCTGGGCTCGCTCTACTATGCCCGCAACCCCACCTATCCCATCAAGCAGGTCGTCGCCAACTTCAACATCGACAGCATCAACATCTGGGGAGCCACCCAGGACATTGCCATGGTGGGCCACGGCAAGAACACCTTGACCCGGCTGGCCACCGAGGTGGCGGAGCGCCGCGGTCGCCAGCTGGTCGCCAACCCCGACGTGGCCCTGGGTCTCTTCTATCGCTCCGATCACTTTTCTTTTGCCCGGGTGGGCGTGCCGTCGGCCTACTTCAAGGCGGGGAAGCAGTTCCTCACCGACCGGGAGCGTTCCCGCCGCAAGACCCAGGTCATGCTGGCCTACACCATGACCCGCTACCACAAGCCGAACGACGAGTTCAGTCCCGACTGGGACCTGAGCGGCGCGGTAGCCGACAGTCGCCTGATCCTCGAATGCCTGGTGCGTTGTGCCAACGCCGACGAGGCACCGACGTGGACCCCCGGGGACGAGTTCGAGAAGCTCCGGTAGGTCAGTCCCTGGTCTCTCCGGTCTTCCTGCTTCCCCTGGTCTTGTCGGTGCCCGGCTTGCCGGGCACCGCGATCAGCTTCTCGAGATGCGGGTTGTGCTGCTTGGCATCCTTGCCCAGGAGCTTGTCCAGGGCGGCGGGCTGGTCACGCAGGTGGCCGTCGAAGAACGCGACGGCCAACTCCATGCAGCTGTGGAAGACGGCCTTGGATCGTTCCTCCGAAGCCGGTCCGGCGACTGCGACGTTCACGTGGTTGCAGTCCTGGTTGAGGAGGCACAGGAACTTGGACCCGGGGGTCTCCTTCATCGCTTCGATGAAGGGCCGGGCGTGTTCCTGCCAGGGCAGGACGCGATCTCCGGTGCCGTGCACGATCCCGAGGGGCACAGCTACCCTGGGCGCATAGCGGTTCACGTAGACGGGCCTGCCCCCGGGGAGCACCTTGCCCGCCCATGGGGCGAAGCAGAACCCGGCCTTGTAGCCCGGGTTGTCTGCCAACACCCGCACCGTGTTGCCGCCCCCCATGGAGTGGCCACAGATCCCCGCGCGACCCATGTCCAGCTGGCCCCTGAAGTCCGACTCCTTTCTTTCGTTCTCTGCCGCGAGTGCCGCAAACAGCGCGCTCCCGTCCCGGGCCTGGGCCCGCGGGTCGAACTGTCCGCTGTCGTTGGCGACCACGATGTAGCCTGCCTGAACCAGCTGGCTGGCCATGGCGTACATGACGATGGCGCGGCAGCCAAAGCCGTGCAGCACCACCACCACCGGGTAGCCGCCCTCCCTGGTCAGCAAGCGGGTCTCCTTGCCGTTCACCTTGGCAGGGTAGAACACCACTGCGGTCAGACGCTTGGAGCCGTTCTTGGTAGGGTTGTCGAAGCGCTCGGCAACGTAGCCGACGGCAACCCGGGCCGGGACCTGGGCCGGGACCAGGGAGACTGGAGCCAGGACCGAGAGCACGGCGAAGAGGGCGGAGGCATGAAGAGGCGGAGGCCGGCGCAAATGCAGCGGCAGGCGCAGACAGAGAGGCAACATGGGTCTCACTTTGTGATGCAAAGGTGGCCGCTCATGCGGGCCCAGTGTCACCGATTCTCGGCGTTGCCCCGAATCTGCGCCAGGAGGTCTCCCAGACGGCGGCGGTAGCCGACCGGATCATGGTCCCAGACCCGGCCGTGACGGGCCTGCGCGGCGATCCATAGTTGCTTGTGGCTTGGAGGGGCCTTCAGGGAGGCGAACACCCTCCGCACGACCGCCGGCGGACAACGCCGGTCCAAGCCGGCGCCGATCACCAGGACATGGATCCCGGCCGGCAACTTCGACAGCTCGCGGTCAAGCTGGATCTCGTCCATCGAGAAACCGGACCAGGCTTCGATGCACCAGAGAACGACGGACGCCAGCGTCTCAGGGATGCCCACCCCGAGCGTGAGGACTCGGTCAGCAGCGCCCCGGAGATCGGTCATGGGAGCATCCAGGACCAGGCCTCGAAGGTCTTTCACCTTGGGCGCCGCCAGCGCCACCGCCGCGGTGCCCAGGCTCACGCCGAACAGCACCAGGGGACTCGGTCTGGAACTGGGACTCGAGGTGGAGGTGGCGCTCGCGGTGGAGGCGGGACCCGACGTGCGGGAAGGCATCGAGGAGGGTCGCCCTTCAAGGAAACGGACGGCGGCCAGGACATCCTGGGACTCCGCCAGGCCATAGGTAGCCGGTGCCCGGGCGCTCCCGCCGTGGTTGCGGAGCTCGAGCATGAGCACGTCCGCATCCAACTCGTGGAACATGCGGGCCACGGGTTCCAGCTCCAGCGCTCCGCGGAAGAGGCCGTGCACCATGACCACTCGCGCGATGGGCGGTTGCCTCGCTGGCACCAGGAACGCGCGCAACTTCAGTCCGTCGGCGCTCTCGAGCTCGACCGCACAGCGGCTCTTGCCGCGGGCCGCTTCGCTTGCGAGGGTCTGGCGTGTCTGCACGAGCCACCGGCCGTCGGCGGCGAAACGCGGTCCCTCGTAGGCTGCTTCGTCACGGCGGGTGTGCACGAGTCGGGAACCCGCAAAGCCCAGAGCCGCCGGCAGCAGCAACAAGGTGAGCGGCAACGCCACGGCCAGGTTCCCGAGCGCGCGGCGGTACCAGCTTCGCGATGGTCCCTTCCGCTTGCGGAACAGGATCAGGCGCAACAGCATCAACACCGTGTAGATCACGGCCAGGATCACGAAGGTGCTGATGAGGATCAGGAGCAAAGCTCGGGGAAGCGTATCCCCCTGGCGACCTTCTTGCCTATCCGGTCTGTCGAAGTAGCATCACCTGACCGGGTCCCACGATGTTTGGCCGCAAGAAGACGAGCCGTTCCCACAGCAACCAGGTCCACTTCCTGCGCACGCTGAAGGGTGTGGTAGGCATGCTGCGTGATCCTCACCACACAGAGTCCGTCTTCGACATCGAAGACGGACTCAAGGATATCAAGGCCTACGAGCTGGCGGTCGAGCACCTGAAGACCCAGCCGGAGGTCGCCGCGATCATGAGGGAGCGCTACCTGACCGGCCTGGTGGACGTCGAGGAGCTGGCCGCACTGCCCGAGGGGAGTTTGGGCTGGACGTTTTCACGTCA
>QJVU01000677.1 GCA_003235605.1 Planctomycetota bacterium
CTTGAAGTACACCTTCAGGTCGTCCTGTTCGGGATGTTCCTTCTCCAACCTGCGGTAGAGCTCGAGAGACGCTTCGAACTCGAACTTCCGCTCGTGCTCCCTGGCCGCCAGGTAGAGGGGGTCGAGGCGCCGCTGGCGATTCACCTTCTCCTGGTATTTGTGATACTCCTGCTGCCGCTGCCTTGCTGCCTGCACGAGGCTGGCCAGCCGCTGGGCCAGCGCCATGAGCTGGTGGTGGGCGACGTCGCCGAGAATGGTCTTGAGGGTGGGATCGTCGCGCTGTTGGACCAGGCCGAGCGCCACGTCGGAGGTCGAGCCCTTGAGGTGCTGTTGCAGGGTAGCCAGGATCTTCTCTCGGGTGGCGTCATCCTGCAGCTCATCCGGGGCGCCAGGCATGTTGACCTCGAGAGCCTCGACCTGCGCGTGAAGGAGGGGGTGCAGCCTCCTCAGTTCGCTTGCGGCCATCCTCATGACCTCGTTGGCCATGGTCTTGTCCTTCAGCATGTCCGCGTAGACGATCAGGGCCTCGCGGACCCGTCCGGCGCTCAGGTCATCGCTGGCCTGCTGCATGCGCTTCTCGACCGCATGTAGCTTCTCCACGCGGTGTGCATGCTTGTTGTCCTTCATCGCGTGGGCGATCGTCTTGCGCAGCGCGTCGAACTCGTCGAGCGGCCCCAGCTCGGACACGGCGTCGGCGATGATCTCTTGAGCGGCAAAGAAGTCGGCGGCGCGGAGCTTGTCGTTCACGCGGCGCTCCACGTCTGCGACCCTGAGCTGCTGCCGCCAGGTTGTCACGAAGCTGGCAGCTCCAGCCACGATGCCCAGGAGCGCCAGCAGGGCCGCCAGCCGCAGGAGATACCTCTTGGTCTTGGTGGTCCTGAGTTGCTTGAGGGCCCTGGCGACCGCTCTCCGTGTCGGGTCGATCTTGAGGATCTGCTCGTAGAGACCCATGAGCTGGGTTCGATCGCCGCGGGCCTTGACGATCTCGGCCAGCTCCAGCAGGACGGCGGAGGCCTCGCGGGTTCTGCCGGCTCGGTGCAGTATGCGGGCCTTGCGGAACAGGACCGAACTGTCCCGCACGTTGAAGCAGTCCAGTTGAGCGATCGCTTCGAGGGCTTCGTCCTGGGCACCCTTCTCCGACAGTAGGTCCCCCAACTCGCTGGTCACCCCGAAAAACCCCTGGGTGTCCGCAAGTCCGGCGGCGAGATACTCGTTCTGCAGGAAGCGGAGGATGTCGATCGAGCGAGGGTCGACTTTGCGGGCACGCTCAGCGATCTCGATGCGCTGCGTGGAATCCTCCGTGCGGCTGGCGCAGGCCAGCAGCGTGTTCGCGGCCAACCTTGGTTCCCCGCACCGGTGCTGCAAGTCCGCCATCGCCAAGATGGTCTCGATGGTGAGCTCGTCCTCGTGCTGCAGCATGGTTTGCACGAGCAGCAGCGCGCGACTGGTGTTGTCGGAGGCGGCCGAATCGTTCGCGACGCTGAAAAGATGCTGGACGTCGGCGAGCCCGACAAGACGATCGCTGCACAGCTGAGTCACGATCGTTGCGCAGCGGTACAGGCCCAGGAGGGTGATCTCTGCCAGCTCGCGGATGGTGTGCTGTCCGTCGATGTGGTGGAGTACGGCAGCCTGTTCCTCGTTCAGTGCCGATGTGTCCACGGACTCCGCGAGAACAGGAATCTCGTCTACGCCGGAGATCGTGGCGAGGAGCTTCTCCCACTCTTCGGCCCTGGTGGACACCTCGATGAGGATGCCTCCGATATCGAATGCGGGCGCCTGCTGGAAGCGCTCGAGCAGCACGGGGTCGTCGGGGACGCCCTTGTAGAACTCGAAGTGACCCTGGGTCCAGGTGAACAGCTCGAACAGGTCCTCTTGCAGCTGAGAGTTGGCGACCTTGTCCAGATCATCCTGGGAGATCAACTGCTGTTCCACCAGGATAGGGCCCAAGGGCCGGTGGGACTGCTCTTGCATGATCAGGGCCTGCCGCAGCTGGCTGGCGGTGAGCAGGTGCGAGCGCACCAGTCGCTGGCCCAGTCGATTGCCTTCCGATCGCGACGGAAAACGATGGCGGATCTGACCCTTTCGAAACAGGATCTCCCGCGTTTCGTGGGCATTGCGAACGCGCAGGACGCCTTCCATCTTGGACATGCCGAGCGTCTGGAAGATGTCGGCCAGATTGATCTTGTCGAGGTCCCCTCTTATGGTGACCCTGGCATGCTGGGCATGGCTCAGGTTGGCAAGCTCGTCGCCGGAGAACTCGATCTCCGCCTCTTGGAGGAGAAACTCGAGCTCTTCCGTTGCTAGAAGCTCGTTGTCCACCATGCTCGTGAGCCCACCAAAGACGCTGTGTTGACGATGCCGCCTGCCCGCCTTCCTCTGTGTCTGGTTATCGGAATCCTGCTGTCGGCTCCTGAGTGGGGCGCATCGCAAGGACAAACGTCCGCCGCCATCGTCTCCGTGTCCGAAAACGACCGAGAGTTCGGAAAGCGCCTCGACAGACTCTTCAAGATCAACGCACCCGACTGGACCGAGGGTTTCGAACTGGCCCTTGACATGGGCGAGAGTGCTGCCCCACCCCTGGCCCACAAGTTGAAGGTCGAACAGAACCGGGAGCTCCGCCTGCTCTGGATCGCCGCCTACGGGCTGGCGGCTCGAGCCCCCCAAAAGGTCTACCAAAGCCCCGCCGCCAGGCTGAAGGGAGCTGAGCGGTCGCTGGCCATGTTCATGCTCGCCCTCGGCTCTACCCAGGAGGAAGGCGCGGGTTCGGTGCTCCGGGCGCTTGACATGAACGTCGATACGACCGAGTTGATCGCCACGTGCCTGGCGCTGGGGCGGTTCGAAGACCGCACCCATGGTCTGCCCAGGAAGCTGCTCGGCTCGCAAGACCCGGGTGAAGTCGGCAGCGCCCTCTATGCAGCTCCGGGCCTGGCTCCTCAGGAGGTCTCCGCGCGAGTTGGTGGGATGCGAGCCAAGGCGCACCTCGATCTGGTGTGGCGGGGCTATTACCTGGGGACCGCGCGCACAGCCGCAGAGAAGGCGGTGCTGCCGCAGCGCCAGGCGGCTGCCGTGGGGGTGCTCGGGGAAAAGGTCCGCAGCACCCGCGCCTCGGCAGCCGTCTTGTTGGCCCGCAGTGGTGCCGAGACGCTGTTGACCCGGGAGGTCCTTCAAAAACTCGACGACGAGACGGTCGTGATCCTGGCGCTGTCTCCGCCACTGCGCGCGCGGTTGCTGCAAGCCGGGCGGATCTCGCCGGAGCCCTCGCCCACCCAGGGTCGGGACGAGATCCGCCGGCGGCAGGTGGTGCTGTTTGCATGCTCCGCGTCGCTGCAGGCGTTGCAACGATCGATCCCGAAATGGCCAAGGACGTGCGCGGACCTGATGGATGATATCTGCCTTGCCTTGACCATCCGTCTCTCCAGGAACGAGGAAGATCGTGCTGCGTTGGCGGGCACCCTGGAAGAGCTCGGACTCCGAGAAGGTGGCGATGGCGCGCTCAGCGAGGCTGGCATCTGGCTGCGTCTTGCGCAGCACAAGGATCTGACGTCCGGCACTCACCGGGTCCCAGCTGCCACGTTGTCAAGGCCGCTCCAACTCGCGCTTCGCGGCGCCATCCCCGACGGCGTGCGCTCGAACGTGGTCGAGAGAATACTCTGGAAGCGCGGTAGCCATCCCGGCCTCTCGTGTTTGGAGGTGCACCGGGAGTTTGTCTCCGACCTGCTGCTGGCTCACGCTGCGGCGACCCCCAGCCAGCGTGATCCCTATGTGCCGAAAGGCATGCTCGCTGCAGGCAATGACTTCGTCCACATTCTCACACGCGTCTTCCAGTTCCTGACAACCCGAGAGCCCTGGGGACTGCGCGAGTATCGTCTGTCGTTGTGAAAGGTCCGGGGCTGATGCGGACGGTGCCCCCCGACGCGGTGCCCAGGTGCTCGTGGATCCAGGGCGCGCAGTGGTAGCCGGTCCTCACATGGATGTCGGCCTCCCCCAGCAGAAGTCCGGCCTCGGCCGGGTCCAACTCGTCGAGCACGAAGCTCAGCACCGCGATTCGCGGGTTGGTGGCGGTTGCCGAACCCAGACACCGGGCCCGGCCATCCAGCGCCTGCCGTAGGGCCGCTTCGCAGGAGAGCTCGTGGGCGAGAAGCTCCTGGGGATCCCGCTTCTCCAGCCAACGCAATGCGGCCAGCAGGCCCAGGATGGCCGGAGTATTGGGGGTGCCGGACTCCATCGCCCAGGGCCACTGGCTCGGGTGTCGGTCAAGCGCCGTCGAAGAGCCGGTACCGCCTTGCTTGACTGTGCGCAGCCGCTCCCGGACTTGGCTGGTGACGCACAAGAAGCCCAGGCCAGGCGGCGCCAACAGAGACTTGTGCGCCGAAGCCACGACAGCATCGGCGCCGACATGCAGGGGCAGCAGCCCGGCGGTCTGGCTGGCGTCGAGCAGCGTCGTGCAGCCGTGCCGGCGTGCAATGCGGCAGAACGCCGCAGCGTCCAGTACGCTGCCCACCACGTTGCTGGCGTGCGTGAACACCAGCAGCCGGTAGCCCCCGTCCTGCAGGGCGTCCGCAACCTGCTCGACGTGGACATACCCCAGCGTGTCCGGCCGCAGAACCGTGAGCTCCATGCCCGAGTGTTCCCGCAGCCAGGTGAGGGGCCTCACCACCGAGCTGTGTTCCAGGGCCGTCGTGAGGACCTTGTCCCCGGGATTCAGGAACCCATGGAGGAACAGGTTCAGCGACTCGGTGGCCCCCGACGTGAACGCCACCTGATCGGCCGGCTGGCCGCACATCTGCCCGATCCTCCGACGAACCTCGGAGACCTCCGCTGCCACCTCCTCGCTCGACCTGCTCTGGCCGCGGTTGGCAGAGACGCCACGTTCCCTGTACCAGCGCTGCACGGCCTCCAGCACGCCAGGGGCCTTTGGAAAGCTGGTAGCTGCGTGGTCGAGGTAGATCATCCGGTCATGCGCCCACGTAGCGGTCGTAGAGGATGCGGGCGCGATCGAGCTCGCTGGTGCCGAACAGCAGCGCCCGCCCGCCCGCAAACACGCTGAACCGGCATCCCTCGACCCGGAACCGCAGAAGGTGCTCGGTCACCTCCAGGTCCTCCGCCGTGCCCAGGAGGTTCCGGGCAAGACGCTCGAGGTCGACAGTGGCTCCGGCCCGAGGGTGCACCTGCACTGCGTCGCGGCCGCACAGTCTCACGGCCGGGGTCGCGGTGGCCGACAGCGCTGGGTACTCGCGCTGCTGACAGGTAGCGCAGTCGGCGAGGGGACGCACGTTCTGCATCCGCAGACCGTAGTCGTCGGACCATGCATCGATGATGTAGATGCCCCGGGCGATGCGGTCGCGATGGCCGCTGAGGATCTTCAGGGCTTGCGCCGCCTGGAAAGCGCTCACCATCTGGACCGCTGGCGCCAGCACGCCCACGGTCTCGCAGGTGTCTCCCTCCCCGGTGGCTGGCGCCCGTGGCAGCAGGCAGCGGAGGCAGGGCGTCTCACCCGGCAGGATCACCATCGCCGTACCGCTGCTGCCCACCGCGCCGCCATAGATGAACGGCACCCCGTCGCGGTGGGCGAGGTCGTTCAGGACGAAGCGGGTGGCGAAGTTGTCGGTGCCGTCCAGGAGCAGGTCGGGACGCAAGTCCAGGTCGCTGTAGACCTGCGGGAGGAAATCCTCGGCCACCGCCTCGATCACGCAGTCGCTGTTGATCGACCGCAGATGTTCCGCCGCTGCAATGGCCTTGGGCCTTCCGGCGGCAGCGTCGGCCTCGGTGTAGAGCACTTGTCGCTGCAGGTTGCTCAGCTCGACGACGTCCCGGTCCACCAGGACCATGCGCCCCACTCCTGCGCGAACCAGCGTCTCGGCCAGGAGGCTTCCCAGAGCGCCCACCCCGACCAGGAGCACGCTGCTGTCCGCCAGGCGCCTTTGGCCTTCCTCACCAAGGGAAGCGAAGCGAATCTGACGGGAGTAACGGTCGTTCTTGCTCATCGGCCGGGAATCCGGGAGCGGAGAGGATACCCCGCCGGGCCGATGACGGGATGGTCAGGTCTTGGCCTCGAAGTAGTCGGCGTTGATCTTGGTGAACTCCTTCCACTCCTCCGGCAGGTCCTCCTCGGCGAAAATGGCATCCACGGGACAGGCGTCCACGCAAAGCGTGCAATCGATGCAGTCCACCGGGTTGATGTACAGCATCGGGGAGTCGTCATCCCCGTGGATGCAGTCCACCGGGCAGACGTCCACGCAGGCCTTGTCCTTGACATCGATGCAGGGTTGGGCGATGACGTGGGTCATTGGGTCGGCTTTCTTCGAGTTCGGAGGGCTGGGAAGGGAACGGCAGGGGATGATAGGCCGGCCATGCGGCCATCACCAGACGGTTTTTTTGCGGCGGCGGTGTGGTGCGAGAGGGGGGACTCGAACCCCCACGGGTTGCCCCACAGGATCCTAAGTCCTGCGCGTCTGCCAGTTCCGCCACTCTCGCTGTCGGCCATGCACTGCCTGTGGCTCCGACCTATGGCTCCGGCGACCCGCTCACGCGCACCGCGACAACGCTGAGGAGGTCCTTGAGCCGCTCTTCGACGTAGTTCACGTTCAGCACGTTGTCGATTACGACGTACTCCTGCCGCGAGGGTGGGTAGAGAACCAGTCGGCCGCTGCGGAGCAGCACGAACTCCAGGAGGTCGTTGATCTCCTTGTTGAGCTGCAGTCCCTGGGTGGGAAAGCGTCTGACGTCTCCGAGGTAGCCGTGGTGGTGGAGGACTTCGCGATGGTTGATCTCGTAGTAGTTGAAGCGGGTGTTGATCAGCACCAGCAACAGGATGAAACCGAGCATCACGCTGAACGTTCCGTAGAACCACGAGTTCATCTGGTTGTCGATGTGGCTCAGCGCGCTGGAGATCCCGCCCATGATGCTCCACTTGTCCTCGGCGAAATAGAGGAAGAACGCCAGCGCGATCAGTCCGAACACGATCGTAATCGACTTGATCCGTGAGAAGTCGAACGAGAACACCATCAGGTTGAGGAACAGGACGAGCATGAAGGAGTTGCCCATCCAGGTGCTGCCCACGCGAGCGGCCTCCTCACCTTCGCCGCCGCCAGTGAACAGCGAGAACACCCAGTACAACGTCGCGCAGATGAAGGTAGGGTAGAGGAACACGACCTTGGGCCACGGCCGCACGATGATGCTGACCGGAGTCCTTGGCTTCGCCGCCGGTGCCGCGCCGGTGCTGCTTGGGGAGGTAGCGATGTCGGACATGCTGAATCGGAGGTGCGCTGTGGCGCGCCGAGTATCGGAGCGTGCCCGCGATTATTCAGGTCCCCGTCTCGGGAAGCCACATCCGCTTGAAGATCCTGGGGCTTTGGAAGGCGGTGACACGGCCCGTGCGTTGTGCTAAACGTGACCTGACGATGCGCACCCGGATCTTCGTTTACCTGACGAGCACGCTCTTGTTCGTCCTGGGCGGTGCCCTCCCGGCGCAGCAGCAGCCGGTGCAGGAGCAGGTGCCGAGGGTGCTCGTCGTACCGATCCAGAGCGCCATCGACTCGTCGACGGTGCTGCTGACTCGACGCGCCCTGCAAGAGGCCAAGGAGCGTGGCATCTCGCGGGTGATCCTGCGCCTCGACACCCCTGGCGGGCTGGTTACCGCCATGCAGGAGGTCAAGGGCATCATCCGTGCCATGGACGAGTTCAACATCACGCCGTTGGCGTTCGTGGAGAACCGGGCGTTGTCCGCGGGTGCCTACCTCGCGATGGCCTGCAGCGAGATCTACATGCGTCCAGGGACCGAGATCGGCGCCGGCACGCCCATCGAGATGACGCCTCTGGGCCCGCGGGACATCCAGAACCGGGACGTGCGCCGCAAGATGATTTCCGACCTCAAAGCCGAGGCCCGCTCGGCGCTGGAACTGCGGGGCAACGTCCGCCCGCAGACACTGCTGATTGCCGAGGGGATCGTGGACCCTGACATGGAGATCTTCGAGGTCTCCTACCGGGACCCGTCCGAGGTCGTCGTCAGGGAACTGGTGGATGCGACCAAGCTCGAAAGCCTCCGGAAACAGGCCGGCGTGAGGTTCATCGGCGAGCCGAGACAGCTGGACACGCCCCTCACCCTCACTGCGCAGGAGGCCCAACGCTTTGGCCTCTGCCGCGGCATCGTGGACTCTCTGCGGGCGCTGGTGGAGGACGACCTCAACCTCAGCTGGAGCCAGGTAGCCTCCCTGAAGCCCACCTGGGCTGACAACCTGGCGCTGTTCCTGAACAACTACAGGCCTGTGTTCTTCGTGCTCGGTTTCGTCCTGCTGCTGATCGAGATGAAGACGCCGGGCTTCGCGCTGCCGGGCATCCTGGGGATTCTGATGCTGGCGCTGGCGTTCTGGGCCAGCGCAGTGGCCGGTCTGGCGGAGTGGTGGGAGATCATCCTGTTCTTCCTCGGCATCGGGCTGATCGGCGTCGAGATCTTCGTGATGCCGGGGACCCTGATCTTCGGCATCCTCGGTTTCCTGTGCATGGTGGCCGGTCTGATCCTCTCCCAGCAGCCGTTCTTCAAGCCCGAGGGACCCACCGACCGGGACCTGATGGCTCAGAACCTGCTGAACTTCATGTACATGTTGATCACCACGCTGACGGTGGTGTTTCTCTTCTACAAGGTCATGCACAGGATCCCGATCCTGAACCGTGCGATCCAGCGACCGCCCGAGCTGGCTCGGGCAACCGGGGCAGCCACGGCGTTCAAGGAGGATGTCCGGGGCAAGTCTCAGCTCATCGGGCTGGTCGGAAAGGCCGCCACGGCCCTGCGTCCTGCCGGCATCATGGAGGTGGGAGGAGAGCGCTACGACGTCGTGACCGAGGGAGCGTTCGTGGAACCGGGCGCTCGGGTCAAGGTGATCCACGTCGAGGGCAACCGCGTTGTCGTGGAGGCGATGCCCCAGGAGAGCGGTGAGGTGGGCGTGGGCGTCCTGATCCTGCTGCTGGCTCTCGGCCTGGCACTGCTGGTCTGCGAGGTGTTCTTCGTCTCGATGGGCATTCTCGGCGGTCTCTCCGCGGTGTCCCTGATCACCGCAGTCTTCCTCACCTTCACGGACTACGGCCAGTTCTGGGGCTTCGTGATGTTGTTCACCGTGGCCATCGCCGCGCCCCTGGTCGTGCACTACGCATTCAAGCTCCTTCCGCATACGTCCTTCGGGCAGAAGATGTATCTCTCCGGCCCCGATCCTTCACAGGTCAGCGGGTCGGGGGCGGATCCGACCATCCGGGAGCTGCTCCACAAGCGGGGCGTGGCGATTTCGGACCTGCGGCCAGCAGGTTTCGCGACAATCGAAGGCAGGCGCGTGGACGTGGTCACCCGCGGTGAGCTGCTGGACAAGGACACGCCACTCAAGGTGATCCAAGTGGAGGGCAATCGCGTGGTGGTTGCCAGGAACGCTGACAGCACAGACAGCCACAAGGAGGCATAGCAAACCGTGGGAGACTATCTCTGGTACATCGTCGCCGGCCTGATCATCGTCTTCGTGATCTTCCTGGTGATCTTCATGAAGTTCATCAACCTGTGGATCCAGGCGACGCTGACCAAGGCCAACATCAGCCTGTTCGCCCTGATCGGGATGTCGCTAAGGAAGGTGAACCCCACGGTGATCGCCCGCGCGCGGATCAGCGCGGTGCAGGCCGGTGTCGGTGCAAACGTCCGCGACCTGGAGGCGCATTACCTCGCCGGTGGCAACGTGCTGCGGGTTGTCGGGGCCCTGATCGCGGCCGACCGGGCCAACCTGGACCTCGACTTCCGCCGGGCGGCAGCGATCGACCTGGCCGGCCGCAACGTCCTGGAGGCGGTGCAGACCTGCGTGAATCCGAAGGTGATCGACTGTCCGGAGCCCACCAGGGGCAACAAGGTGGCGGCGATGGCCAAGGACGGCATCCAGGTACTGGCCCGCGCCAGGGTGACCGTGCGCACGAACATCTCCCGCCTTGTCGGGGGCGCCACCGAAGAGACCATCATCGCCCGGGTGGGCGAGGGCATCGTCTCCACCATCGGTTCCTCCAACACCCACAAGCAGGTGTTGGAGAACCCCGACAACATCTCCAAGTCGGTGCTGGCCCGGGGTCTGGACGCGGGCACTGCGTTCGAGATCCTGTCCATCGATATCGCCGACGTGGACATTGGCGAGAACATCGGCGCCAAGCTGCAGGCCGACCAGGCCGAGGCAGACAAGCGGATCGCCCAGGCCAAGGCCGAGGAGCGCCGTGCCATGGCTGTCGCCGCCGAGCAGGAGCAGGTCGCGGAGGTGATGGCCAACCGCGCCAAGCTGGTGTTGGCGGAGGCCGAGGTGCCCAAGGCCATGGCCGACGCCTTCCGCGCCGGCAACCTGGGCATCTTCGACTACTACCGGATGAAGAACATCGAGTCGGACACCAAGATGCGCACCCAGATCGCCGCTGGCGAAGAACTGGCCGTGGAGGAGGAGATGGACAAGGGCAAGGTGAAGGAGTAGCGGGACCGCGCCATGGAAGACTTCCTCCACTTCCTGTCGAGGTACTGGTTCCTGATCATCATCCTGCTGCCGTGGATCGGGTCCGTGTTGGGGGACGTGTTCACCAAGGCGGTCCAGAAGGCGACCGCGGAGGAGCGGGCCCGGCGACGTCGAGCCAGGTCCGAGGGCCTGGGTGGTGCGACTGGACAGGAAGAACTGCCAAAACGTGCCACCGCCGACGAGGTCGCGGCCGAGATCCGCCGCATGATGGGGATGGAGATTCAAGAGGAGCGCCGCAGCTCCGGTGGATCCGGGCCAGTGGTCGTGGAGCCGGCCGACCGCGAATGGCAGTGGGAGCAGGCTCCGGAGTGGCAGCAGGGAGGGGCCGCCGAGGAACCTACCGCGCCGCAACCGTTCGTGCCCGAGCCCGAACCCCGCGCCTGGACGGCAGGCGATCTGGAGCAGCGCCTGGCGGAGAAGGAAGACCGGCAGATCTCGACAGTTGTGGAACGCCACGTCCAACCCGCCACCGCCGGCGGTGGTCTCCACGACCACCACCTTCGGACCGACCTGATCGCGGCGCTTCGGTCCCGGGGACGACGCGGCGCTCGCCGGCGCGCCAGCCGCGGCCTCCGGGGGGTGCGTTCCCTGGTTGGGGGGGGGCTCGTGGACCTGGGTGACCCGGCGAGGGCGTTCGTGATGCTCGAGGTGCTGGGGAAACCCAAAGCGCTGCGGGAGGAACGGCCCTGAAACGCCGCGTCAGCGCTTCTTCGGCTCCGGCTGCTCTTCCTCGCGCTTCGGTTTCTGTCCCTCGGCCTTCGGCTCCTGTTCCTTGCGCAACGGCGCTGCAGGCTCGTCGGGGGCGCGGCGCTGCATCCTGCGGATCCGCCGCCACTTCCCGGGATCCACGAGCGGCCGCGCGTCTGCCTGGGCCAGCTCGAAGGCGATGTCGTAGACATACGCCGCCACCCGTGCCAGCTTCGGGAAGTCGATCTTCTCCACGGTGTCCTCGGGCTGATGGTACTGGCCGTGGAAGCCGGTGAAGAAGAACGCGATGGGCACCCCGTACTTGGCGAAGTTCCAGTGGTCGCTGCGGTAGAAGACGTTCTCGGCATCCCACTCCAGCTCGAAGCCCGCCCGCTGGTTCACACGCATGCAGAGGTCATGGAGATCCGTGGACAGCTTCTTGCTGCCGATCAGGTGCAGGGTGTTCAGGTTGTCCTCGGCCTTCTCCCGGGGTCCCATCTCCGACCGCAGGGTCTCATTGCGGCCGATCATGTCCACTTGCAGCTCGGCGGCAAGCTGTGACAGCTTGATTGGCTTGCCCTCCCGGTGGCACCTGCTGGCAAAGTAGCCGGAGCCGATCAGACCCTTCTCTTCCCCACAAAAAGCCAGGAAAAGGATGCTGCGCCGCGGCCGCACCTGGTTCTTGGCAAAGGCCTGGGAGATCGCCATCAGCGCCGCGCTACCGCTGCCGTCATCGTCGGCGCCGGGGTGGATGACGCCGGTGCGCACGCCCAGGTGGTCCAGGTGACAGCCGATGGCGACATACTCCTCCTTGAGCTTGGGGTCCGTCCCGGGGAGAAGGCCGACCACGTTGCAGGCGGGAGCAGCCGTGGCCTCGTCGGTCTCCATCTTCACGGCGAGGCTGGCAGCGAGGTCTTTCAGGTCCAGCATCGTGGCTACGACGTCGCCGTCGGCGTTCCGAAGCTCATGGCGTTCCCCTTTTCCGGGCTTCGGCGCGGCTGCGAGGATCTTGCCCATCGCGGCCCGATCCACGAACAGCGCCTCGACGACGCGCTGCTGCATGCCGCGAACCGCGCGGCTGCCGCCCTTCATCCAGCTGGAGCCGACCAGTGCCCCGGCCTGGCCGCCCACGGTGTCGGTGACAGAGACCACCGCCGCCGCTCCGGCACGGCTGAGGCGTCGCGCCAGGGCTGCATAGGATTCTGCCTCGAGCACCTTGGTGGGGGTGAACAGGTTCCCCCGTCCGGGCTTGGCGGTGACCCGCAGGAAGACGACCTTGCCTTCCAGATCGAGGTCCTCGAAGTCCGGCCGGCGCAGCCACCGGTGCAGTTCCAGGTAGGCAGCCTTGCCCGAGACTTCGAGCGCCTTGGTCACCTGGCCGTTGAGGCCCGTGGCGCCGGTGACCTCGAGAATGACCTCGTCCCCCTTGCGGACCGAGAGCCGGGTCTTTTCGAGGTCGGGGAACCGTCCCTCCCATGGAACGACCTGGAAGTAGCCGCCATCCTCGCCCCCGGGAGCGAGCCCGAGTTGCTTGAAGTGGTTCCGCACGTACTCGGCAGCGCGTCCGAAGCCCTTCTGTCCGGTACCGCGACCGGCGAACTCCCGCGAGGTGAGCTTTGTCAACCAGGTCCGGAGCTGCTCGGGCTGGATGGTGGCGCTGCCGGTGGCCGCGGCCTTGGCGACGTGGTAGGGAGTGTCAGGAGCCTGGGCCCTGGGGCCATGGGAGAGGCACGGAACCAGGATGACGGCCAGCAGAGTGGCGGACGCGGAGGGGGAGTGGAGCATCACGGAACTACGTTTAGGCGGCCGGCCTGGAGAGCGCGAGTCCTAGAGTCGCACGCGCGTGAGGATCTTCTCCAACCAGGTCTCCTGGGGGCCGGTGGGGTGGGCTGTGGTCTGGCGATCAGGGTCGCCCGGCCCTGGCAGGATGGGGCGGTCCAGCCCAAGGACAGTGGGCAGCCGCTGGCAGATGTGCCGTGCCGCCGCCGCATGGCGTTCCGGGTCCAGCGTGCGACGCAGCAGGCCTTGCGGGGCGGTCAGATGGGTCACGCCACGCCGCATGCGGGTACCGCCCTCTTCGAGGGCGGCGATTCCCCTGCCCGGCAACCGCTGGGTCCGTTCCAGCACCTGGTCCGCGTAGTGCACCGCGCTGCGCATGAGCTGCGGGGCTCGCCCGGCCTCCCAGGCGGGGTAGTTCGCCGCATGGGCCATCATGGTCCTTGCTCGGCGGATCTCCGGCACCGCCAGCTTGCCCGGATCGACGGCTTCGCGCAGGCGGCCCAGGGACCTGGACACCCAGTGGGTCACCGCCTGTCCCGACTGCGTGGCGCAACCGGACAAGGTCCAGCCGAGCACGACGAGCATCAGGCGCAGCGCCATGTGCGCCATTTCGACCCTCGCCGGCCCGGAGCGCAAGTGCCGGCTGCGATTATTCGTTGCGCAGGGACTGCAGAGGGTCGTGTCGGGCCGCCCGTAGCGCCGGCAGGCCTGCCACCAGCAGTCCCAGGGACAGGGCAATGGCTGCCACCAGGGCAATCCAGGACGCCTCCAGCTCGTACGGCACGCGGGGCAGGTTGTAGCTGGAGATTGGGAACAGGTCGATCCCCGACCAGCGCAACACGAACAGCCGGA
This sequence comes from Planctomycetota bacterium, assembly GCA_003235605.1. Next base: position 13,836 of record QJVU01000677.1, read on the forward strand.
TGCCGTTCAGGTTGACCGAGGTAATGCAGCCGATGACGATGCCCAAGGCCGTGCCAATCAGGCCGATGGCGAAACCGCAGGTCAAGAACACCTGCATCACTCCGGTTCGGGTTCCACCCATCGCCGTCAGGATGCCTATGTCCCGGGTCTTCTCCGTCACCATCATCGACAAGGTGGCATAGACCAGCAACGTCGACACGACCATGATCACGAACAGCACGAGCTTGAGCAGTGAGCGCTGGTGCTCGATGTTCTGCAGAAGTCTCTTGTCACGCTCCTCCCAGGGAACGACCTGGGGCGGGACCAGGTCGCGCGCGTACTCCCGCATGGAGCCGATGCGCTGCTTCAGGTCCTGGGCGGTGCCTTCCCGCAACGAGGGATCCTTGAGGCGGATCATGATCTCGCTGACGAAATCGTCTCGCTTGTGCAGCAGCTGCCGCAGCACGTCGATGTGCACGAAAGCGTTGAACTCGTCAAAGCCGGAATGCTGGGTGGCGTAGGTTCCGGCCACCTGGAACTCGTGCTCGAGGAGATCCAGGGCAGCAGGCGTGCCAGGCCGCGAGACATCGCCGAGGTTGGCGGTGGTGATCCGAAGTTCGTCCTTGGTCCGGACGCCTTCCCGCTGGGCACGGAGGCGGCTCAGCAGCACCCAAGAGCTGGCCTCGAGCGGCACGCTGGTCGTGCCCGCCTCCCGCAACCAGCCATCGAATCCGGTTACCTTGCCCTCCTTCTGGGGATCGATGCCGATGAGCGTGATCAGGTGGTGGTTGGCAGTGGGATCCTCGACGGGTGCGTCGG
>QJVU01000475.1 GCA_003235605.1 Planctomycetota bacterium
AGAGCGGAAGGCCACGTTGAGGGCCTTGCCCAGACTGCTGCGGGCTGCTTGGGTGGTCCGCACCGCGGCCCGGGTTGCGGTGTGCATGCCAAAGTAGCCGGCCGTCGCCGACGCCAGAGCTCCCATCAGGAACGGCACGGCCATGTGCCAGGTGAAATCGCTGCTTATGCACATCAGTGCGAACACCACGCCCACGAAGACCGCCAGCCACCGATACTCCGCGTGCAAGAAGGCACGGGCACCGTGCTGGATGGCCTTGGCGATCTTCTGCATTTTCTCGTCGCCCTGGTCCTCCTGCATGATGCTCCGGTAGAGGCTGTAGGCGTAGACGACAGCGGCGATGGCAATGACGAGGGAAACGACCGTCAACGTGGTGAACATGTTGGCTAGCTGGAGTGGGGGCTTTGTGGGACCCGGAGGGCCGCGAACCATACGGAACCGCACATCCGGCCACAAGCAGATGTGGGGCTAAGACCGATCCTGTGTCAGCTTCTCGTGGTCGTCGTCCTGCTGGACCGCGCCCGGGTCGTCGGCGTCCGCTTTCGGGTTGGGGTCCGCAGCGGCTTTGGGGCCTGGATTCGACCCGGTCTGCGTGCTAACGCGAGGGGCGACATATGCTTCCCGCCGGCCTTCGACCATGAGTTGACGGGCGGACCGACGTCGCACCCAGTACCAGCTGGCTGACAAGGTTCCGATCGCCACCACGATCATGAGGATGCCGCGTTCCCACGTCTTGATCTTGGTGATGGCCTCGTCGATGACCTCACCGGCGAAGTACCCGATGAGCGCGAATGTCGGGGCCACCAACAGGATTCCGGCGACGTCCAGCGTCAAAAAACGCAGCCAGCGCATGCGCATGGTGCCGGCGGTGAAATACGCCACTGTCCTCAGGCCGGGCACGAAGCGCGCAAAGAAGATCACCAGGTCGCCGCGACGGCGGAACCAACGGTCGAACGTGGCAAGGCGTTGTCGTGATACCACGAAGCGCAGAAAGCGCAACCGCAGCAGCCTCGGACCGAAAACCCTGCCCAGCATGAACGGGATCAGATCGCCTGCGAGGATGCTGGCGATGCACACGATGATCATGAGTTGGATCGTGACCGTGGGATCTGCAGCGAGCCTGTGGCAGATGAAACCGGCAATGACCAGCACGATCTCTTCTGGAATGGGCAGCCCGATCCCCAGCAGGATGAACACGATGCTCACGCCCCAATAGGGGTACTGTTCAAAGAACGTGAACAGCCAGTCCATCCGCGGTTACCGCCTCTCCAACACTCGGAGGATCTCGTCGAGCTGGGGGTGTTTCTTGAGGTGCGAGAGGGGAATGCTGCCTTCCAGATAGCTCCGGAGATCGAGCAGTGCGTCTCGCCATGCTTCGGCCAGCTGTCGATCCCTGAAGCCCTCGAGCCTGCGCAGGGTCACGATCAGGAATTCCAGAGCAGCCTGCCGGTTCCCCGTGCGCAGCTGGCCGGCGATGAGTGAGGCACCCACAAGCACCTTCTGCTCGGCACGGGCCTGGGAGGGGTCGATGGCCTGCGCACGCTCGAGATACTCCGTGGTGAGTTCGGCGGGTTCCTTGGCCAGCCGCGCGCGGAGGAGATCCGCCAGGTCTGGGTCCTTGTCACAGCGGATTTGGACCATGTAGGCCATCGCCTCCCAGATCTCCACGGGACGCGTTGGCTGCATGGCCAACGCGTCCTTGAGGTGAGCCAGCGCCGCCAGCAGGCGCTGCAATGCCAGCTCGGTGTGCCCTTGCCCCCGCGGGACATCGAATGCGAGCTGCCAGGCGAAGTGGATGTGGCCGTCTGTCCACTGGGGCAGGAACTGCAGGAGCAGTCGTCCTCTGGCGGCGTACTCCTCGGCGCCCGCCTCGGCTCCGGATGTCGCGAGGCTGCGCCACAACACCGGCAGCACTGCCGGGCGCACGAGATCCCGGCCCAGGTCCAGCAGGACCGATCGCCGCGGCGATCCCCGCAGGAGGCCGGCGCAGCCCAGCAGCAGGACGGCGCCCAGGTAGCAGAGCAGCTGCGGCATCACGTCCTTCTGAGCTTACCAATCAGGTAGGCCAGCAACAGGACCAGCCCGACTGCCGCGACGGAACGGATGGTCGGTCCGGACAGCGCTTCCGCGGGAATCCACCATCCGCGGGCGAAGGCGAGCACCGCCGCGTTGTTTGGGGTGAGCTCGACGAGCGTGCTGAGCCCGAGGGTCGCAAGGCCGGCGGCGAGCCCGACGGGCAGCGCCAGGTAGCGGCGACCCAGCGCCATCACCGCCAGCGCCAGCGCCGTAGGAACCAGGTAGGAGAGGATCGCGAGCAGGCAGTTGGCGAGTGCCCCATAGGTTCGATCCGAGTTGCCCCAGACAGACCCGGGTAGGAACACAACGAACACGCTGCTGCCCGGGTCTCGTTCGAAGGAGAGCTGTTGCAATGACCGTGGTGGGTCCAGCTCGATGGTCATCTCGCCCCCGATCATGCTCAAGCGGCTTTCGTCGAGATCGGTGCCATCGCCGCGGATGCGGACCAGGGCCGGTTTGATGTCACCCGACCCGACAAAACCTGCTGGCTTGAGCCGCAGGGAGCTCATGGCAAGGCCCGCGGAGCTCTGCAGCGTGACCTTGGGATGCAACGCGTCCAACACCGGCTGGGCCGTGAAGAACGAAATGCGTGCGTGGACCGGCTGCAGCGCCGGGTCGAACCTGTGCAGCATCCACTGAAACAAGGTGCCCGCCACCATCAAGCTGACCGTCAGTGCCGCCAGCGTGCCCAAAGCCGCGGCTCCGCAACCGTTGAGCGGTCCGGGTTGCAGCCGTAGCAGTAGGTCCTCCCCCGACCGGCCGCGGCTATAGAGAGGCCAGGCCTCCAAGGCCGCCCCCAGGCTGGTGGCTGAGAGCAGGAAAGCGGGCAGGTGGAGCCACAGGCCGACGAGACAGTCTGCATCGGTGGTGGTGTCGTCGCCGAGCGTCAACAGCATACAGGTGCAGGTCATCACCACGACCGCGACGAAGGGCCCGGCGAGGAGCCTCAGAGCAATGGCGAAGCAGTACTGAAAGGTTCTCATCTTGCTTGCCGCCGGAGCCGACGGAACAGGGCGAACAGATGCTGGCGGTCCCTGCCCTTCTCGACGACCTCGCCGCCGGCACCGGCAACCGCCGCCTCCACCGCGGCGAGCCCGGCTCCATCCAGGTTGCGCACCACCAGCCGCACGTCGCCGGTGGTGAGGAGATCCTCCAGGGTTCCGGCTGCGACCTGCTGTCCGTCTGCAAGCACGACCACGCGGGAGCTGATCTGCTCCACTTCCTGCAGGTGGTGGGAAGCCATCAGGACCGCGCCCCTGGCGTCCACGTGCTCCCTCAGGAGTTCCATCACCAGCAAGGATCCCTCCGGATCCAAGCCCGAGGTGGGCTCATCGAGAAGCAGGACCTTGGGGGTTGCCAGCATGGCCGCTGCCACAGCCAGCCGTCGCTGCATGCCGGTGCTGTACTGCCCCAGGGCCCGGGATCGATCGTCGGCAAGCGACATGCGTGAGAGCCAATGCACCGCCCGGGATTTGCTCTCGGCACGGCTGAGCCCCATGAGGCTGCCCACGTAGAGCAGGAACTCCTGCCCCGTCAGCGTTGGAAACGGCAAGGCTTCGTCGGGCTGGAAGCCGACCGCCCGCACCAGCCGGCGGTCGGCAGGGTGACGGCCCAGGACGGAGGCCTCGCCGTTGCTCGCCCGCCGCACCCCTGCGAGCACCCGCAGCAGGGTGGTCTTGCCGGAGCCATTCGGCCCCAGGACGCTGACGATCTCGCCGTCCTGGACCTCCATGCTGAGCCCGACGAGGGCGTGGACCGCTGGCTTGCGCATGCCTGTTCGGAACGTGACAGACAGGTCGCGAACGGAGATCGCTGCGGGCATGATGGTGAACCATAGCGCCGGCGGCACGGGCCCTGGCCGCCAAACTCCAGACGCCAAGAAGGAATGGTCTTGCCTGGTTATCTGCAGTTGCCGGACGGCAAGAAGGTGGAAGTCGCCGACGGGTTGACCCTCGGACGGACGTCCTCCTGTGGTGTCGTCGTCAAAGACATCAAGGCCTCCCGCCGCCATGCCCAATTGATCGTGGCGGGATCGGTCGTGGAGATCGAAGACCTCAACAGCAGCAACGGCACCCTGTTGAACGACAAGCCGATCACGCGCCGCATGCTCCGGGATGGTGACGTCGTGCAGATCGGCGCCACTCGGATCACCTATCACGAGACCCACGACAAGGAGCCCGTTCAATCCGCGCCATCACGGGGTCCTGCGTCAGGACAGGACCTCGCACCAGGACAGGACCTCGCACCGGGACAGGATCTCTTTGCCGACGAACCTGCCGACGAACCGGTCGACGAACCGGTCGAGGTCCTGGAGTTTGCTGACGACGACGTCGTGAAGGTGCCGAAGGCGCCCGGGCCGGCACCGCGACGGTCCACGCCCCCGGCCAGCCAGGTCTCCGGCTTCTCGGCAACCAAGACCGTCGTGATGCCCAAGCGGGATCGTGGCC
>QJVU01000023.1 GCA_003235605.1 Planctomycetota bacterium
GCCACTGCCAGGGGCAGCAGCAGCCTCAGGTCGTTCCTTCAGGACGTGGCTCGAAGCGCGATCGACGATGCCGAACGCCTGCGGACGGCCTTGCAACGCTACCGGCCCAAGGCCGACTACCCCGAGACCGGCCTCGGCCGCAGGCTGCAGCTCGTGGCCCGGGTAGTGGCCAGCGGCTTTGGCACCCGCGTCTTCCACATGGGCTTTGGCGGCTTCGACACCCACGCCAGCCAGCTCCCCGCCCATGCTGCGCTACTGCGTCAGCTCTCTGCAGGTCTCACCGCCCTGGTCCGCGACCTCGAGGGTCAGAAGGTCCTCCAAGATGTCGTCGTCCTCGTGCACTCGGAGTTCGGGCGCCGGGTCGCCGAGAACCGCAGCGGTGGCACCGATCATGGCGTCGCCGGCCCGGTCTTCTTCCTGGGTGGTGCGGTCAAGCCCGGCCTGCACGGCAGGCATCCCAACCTGGTCGATCTCATCGATGGCGACCTGAAGCCCGGCATCGACTTCCGCCAGCTCTACGGCGCGGTGGTGCGCTGGCTGGATGTGTCCGAGGTGAAGGTGCTCGGCCAGACTTTCCCCGGCCCCGAGCCCCTGGCATAGCGGCATGCAGTGACGGCGTTTCAAGCGCCGAGGAGCTCCAACAGCCGGTCGAGGGTCTGCTGGTTCTGGCGTTGGGCTCGCTCGGCCCGCGGGTTGTCCCGCGGCGGATCGAAGAAGGGTAGCGCGATCGACATGCCGGAGCGCTGCTCCCACACCTGGGCCCAGGATTGATCCACGTCCGGCGGCACCTCCCGTCCGGTCATGGCCATCCAGACCAGGGACCAGGCTCGCGGGATGACCCGGTAGGGCTGGTAGCCACCACCGCCGGTGGCGACCCACCTGCCCTCGCAGTGCTCCTCGGCAAGGTGCTTGATCAGGAGTGCGGCCTGGTGCATGGGTCGGGTCGTGAGCTGCAGATCGGCCAGGGGATCCTCACGGTGGGTGTCGCAGCCATGCTGGCTGACGATCAGGTCCGGTTCGAATCCTTCCACCAGCGGGGGCACGAGCTTCTGCACGACCTCCCACCAGGACTCGTCCCCGGTGCCTGGGGCAAGGGGCATGTTGACCACGGTGCCCCGCGCTGCGCCGGTGCCCAGGTCGGTGATCCGGCCGGTGCCGGGAAAAAGGGTATCCGGATGCTGGTGGAAGGAGCAGGTGAGGACATTCGGGTCCTGTTGGCAGGCGAACTCGACACCGTCGCCGTGGTGGACGTCGAAGTCCACGTAGAGCACCCGCTCTGCGCCCAGCATCTGGGCCCCCTTGATGCCGACCACCAGATCGTTGTAGACGCAGAACCCGCTGGCGGAGCGACGCTGGGCGTGGTGCAGGCCGCCTGCCGGGTTGAAGGCATGACGGGCTGCACCGGCCAGGACCGTCCGGACGCAGCCGAGGGTCGCGCCAGCCACCGCGGCCGAGGCTTCGTGCTGGCCCTGGCCGACGGGGTTGTCCGAAGTGCCCAGCCCGAACCTGGATGCTGCCAGGAGAGTCTCCGGCTCCGGCTTCCGAGCCGAGATCGCCTCCACCATGGCGATGTACTCGGTGTCGTGGGCCAACTCCAACTCGGCATGGGTTGCCAGGGGCGCCCGCAGCAGCTCGTCCGGTCGTGCGAGCTTCATGCGGCGGATCAGGTCGAACAGGGCCTGCTGTCGGTCCCTTGCGAAGGGGTGGTCGGTGCCCAGATCGTAGACCGGGAGCGCGGGGGCATCGATCAGTTGGGCCGTATCCTGTGCCTTGGGCATGAGAGGTCCGCGAATCCTACGAGAATCGGCCGGCGGGCGGATGCTCTCAGTGCACTCAAAGGCAGCACCAGGACCTCGCCGCACACCGCACCCGACCAGGACCGCCAGACCACACAAGGACCCGCAAGACCGAACTCGGACCCGCATGCTGCAACAAAGGACCCTCTGATGGCTCCCCGCTCCCTATCCGTCAGGACCTTCGGCACCGGGCCCAAGGACCTGGTGCTCGTGCAGGCGGCCCTCAGGGGTGAGGAGGAGCCGGTGCGGGAGCTGCTGGGGCGGCTCTCCTGCGTGGTGAGGTTCGTCTTCCGCCTGAACAAGACCCTCGGGTACGGCCTGCCCACGGAGGGTCTGGAGGACGTGGTCCAGCAGGTCTACGTGGCGATCTGGCCACGGCTGCGGGACTATGCCGGTACCGCCGCCCTCGAGACCTGGGCGTTTGGCTTCTGCCGGAACTGCCTGCGCTCCGAGGCGCGCCGCCGGCTCGGGCGGCTGCGGGAGATCCGCGACAGCGAGGAGCTGTGCCGCCAACGCTCGGACCTGCCGGCGCCACCCGACGCGGCCCTGGAGGCCGAGGGTCTGGACATGCTGCAGGAGGAGCTCGGCCGGCTGGATCCACTCGACCACGAGATCGTGACACTGCGCCACCTGCACGAATGGAACTTCGAGCAGATCGCCGAACAGAAGGGGTTGCCGGTGAGCACCGTGAAGGACCGGTGCTACCGCGCGCTGGACAAGATTCGTTTCCGAATGACAAGACGACAGAAGCCGTGAACGACAAGCACGAGTTCGAACAGCTCCTGAGGGCCCATGCCAACAAGGAGCTCACCGTTGACGAGCGCACCCAGCTCGGGGTGCTGGCTGCCAGGGATCCCGCACGCGAGCGTGCGGTAGCGGAGTTCGAGGAGCTGCATCGTTGGATGAGCTCCGAGAGCCGTCTGGCTGTCGAGACCATGGCACCCGCCGACCCGTCGGAAGAGGCCGATGAGAGCTACCGCCGGCTGGCCCAGGCCGCGGCACGTGCCGAGCGGCAACTCGCTTCGAAGCTCCTGAACCCGGTGCATCGTGGCGACCGGTATCTCCCCGGTGGGCTGCAGGCCCCCGCATCGGGGCGTGACAGGCGCAGGAGCCTCTTGATCGGCGCGGCGTTGGCCGTCGCAACCGCTGCGGCAGTCGTCCTGGTGGCAGTGCTCACGAGCCGCGGCGCGCCGCCCCTGGACCCGAACACTCCGGACTCCAGGGACCGCATTGGCGGCCAACACCTCATCTCCATCAACCCGGTTCTCACCGCGAGCGACCCTGGGCTTTCCTGGGACCACGTCCCTGGCGCGCGTTCCTATGATGCCAAGATCCTGGACGCTGGCGGCGCGGTGGTCCTGGCGCGGTCGGAAGAGCAAGTCCGCAGCAACGAATGGCGGTTCACCAAGGCGGAGTACGATGTCCTGAAAGCACACGCAGGCAGCCTGTACCTGCGGGTCGTGGCTCGGGATGGTGCCGGCGTAGGTTTTGCCAGCACCGGCGAGCGCAGGCTGGACGTTCGCTAGGGCTGCCGCTGCCGCGCCTGTTGCACCTGCTGCTGGCCATCGCGGGCTCCCTGGCCCTGTCCGCTGCGCTGCCTGCGCAAGAGCCCCTGGCCACCTTCAGCCGGTTGTTCACGGAAGGGGTGGACCTGGCGGTGAAGGTGAACGCCCCCGGGCTGTCCCAGCAGCAACGGGCTGCCGCGGCGGAAACGGCCCTGGGCCGCCTCGAGGAAGCCGTCACCGTGATCCCCCGCTTGCCCACGGACCGCCAGGCCAAGGCACGCTTCTGGGCAGGCGTGTGGCGGGCAGAGGTGCACTGGCGCCACGGCACTCCGGAGGCTCGGGAAGCGGCGGCCAGGGAGGCGCAGGCTTCCCGGAGCGCAGCCATGCCGGCGGGGGCGTATCGAACCTACTACCGGGTCCAGTGCCTGATCATCCTCTGGCGGTGCCTCAGCTCCACGGTGTTCGAGGAGCTCGTGCGCGATCCCAGGTACGGTGACCGTGCGTACCTGCTCGGGAAGGAAGTTGAGGCGGAGCTGGCGAAGGGAAAAGCCACCGACCTCGTCTGGCCGCTCCGCCTCATGCGCTGCGACCTCCGTCTTCTCGAGGACACGCTGGCGGCAGAGCTGTGGGCGGTGGAGGAGCTACGCAAGATCGCTGGCGAGTTGGAGGCTTCTGATGACCCCAGTGTTGCCGAGTGGCGACGACTGTGCCTGCAGATGCTGGCTTGGCACTACATGGAGCTGCGGGACTGGCGCCTTGCCCAGGTGTGGGTGGGCAAGCTCCCCGGGAATGCCAAGGACACCCGGTCGGCGCGGGTATGGATCGCGCGTGCGCGCCAGGATTGGAACACCGTGTTCCGTCTCGGCGAAGAGCTGGGCAGGGAGGACGACACCTACTACCTGCTTGTTGCCGAGGCCTTGGAAGCCAAGGGAGAGTACCGCCAGGCCCTGAAGGCGGTAGAGAAGGTGTTCCGGAAGCCGGGCCGGCTGGCCGATCCCGGGGTCGCGGAGACCAGGGCTGCAGCCCTGGATCAGGAAGCCGACCTCTACCTGAGGCTGGCAGAGCGCGAACCCGCAGAGCGCAAGAGACACCTGGAGGCGGTGGACAGGGCCTTGACTCGGGCATGGGACGCTCTCCACCGCATCGAGTCGCGCCAGGCCCTGGCCGAACGTGCGGAGATCCTCAAGGATCAGGGGCGTCTGTTGGAACTGCGCAAGCAGCCGGAGGAGGCGTACCTGAAGTATGTCGAATCCATCAACCAGCTGGAGACGGTGCGGTCCGCGATTCCGGTGTACTGGTCGGGGACCAGATTCCTGGACCAGGACCCGGAGCAACTGGCCGCCGTCGACGGGGTGCTGCGGACGTACGCCGACGCCGGCTACGGACTCACGGAGGCCCTCGTGGGGATGGACCGGCTCAAGTCCCGGGATCTGCTGGACTGGCTGGCTCAGCCGCTGAGCGCCAAGCACCTTGCCAGGTATCGACGGGTGCTGCGGGACGTGGCCATGGGGGTCGACCACGAGGGGCCGAGCGGGCGCAGCCATGCCTTGGAAGACCTGGCTGTTGCAGAACGCAGCCGGCGCCGCGGGCAGAGCATCCATGGCAGCATCGAGATGAACCGGCTGCTGGAGGCGTTCCCCGACACGTGCTTTCTGTGCTACTGGGCGGGCGAAGAGAGCGTCTACCTGGCGGCGATCGTGACCGGCTCCACGGGTGCTCGGCAGCTCGTGCGACTGGGGGATCGGGACGAGGCCCTGCGGCTGATGGCGGCGGCCTACGTCGGCGTCGGAACGCCACCAGCCGGGAGCCAGCCATGGCAGGCCCTCGACACAGCGGCCGCGTTCTTCCTTCCGGCCCCGGTGCGGCCGATGCTGGGCCGCGTGCAGCGTGTGGTCGTGTGCCCGGCGGCGGATCTGCACCGATTGCCCTTCGCCGCCCTGCGGATCGACGGCCAGGCCCTCGGCGTCGCCAAGGAGCTGACGAACGTACCCTCGTTGGCCATCCTTCGGGAGTTGTCGACCCGGGCCTCGACGGGCAACGGCCTGGTGCTGGTGCACTCGCCGGATGCAACCCCCGCGCAGGCACAACTCCACCTGCGCCCGCTGCGGTTCAGCGAGCGCGAGGCCAGCCTCGTGGCCGCCAACTACGAAGTGCTGGCGGCGAGGCACGGGCCAGGTGCGACGTTCACGAACCTCCGCGCCGACCTCGAGACCCATGTGGGCCGTGTCGGCGTGGTCCACCTGAGCGCCCACGCCGTGGAGCACCCCGGAATCCCTTCCCGCTCCCTGTTGATGTTGAGTGATGGTCCTGCCGACATGAGGTCCATGGCGGACCTCCAGCTCAGAGGTTCGCTGGTGGTGTTGAGCAATTGTCTTTCCCTCGGCGCCGAAGCCAGCGGCGGAGAAGGGGTCAACGGCCTGATATGGGGGCCACTGGCCGCTGGCGCCCGCGCGGTGGTGGCCTCCCAATGGCCCGTGAACCAGCAGGCCACGGCCGACCTGATGGGCCAGTTCCACTACTTCCGCAGCCATGGCAACAGCGACGCCGAGGCCATGCGTCGGGCGCGGGAGCGCTTGGCCTCAGCAGACAACTACAAGCATCCCTTCTACTGGGCAGGGTTCGACGTCGTGGGCGCCCCTGCGGAGGGACGCAGCGCAGGTTCCTGGGGCTACGGTTGGCTGCTGGCAGCGGCAGGTGTCCTACTGGCTTGCTACATGCTGCGGAAGTCCCGGCGGACCTAGTCCCAGGGCAGCAGCTCGCGATCGGCCTTCGGCTTCGGCGGATCCACCTTCAGCACCCACCTGGGGCCGAGAGTGGACTTGCTGGTGTTGGGGTCAGGCGTGACGTGGGACGACTCCGCACGCTGGCTGCCGTTGTAGCCGTGGACGCTGACGAAGCCGTCGGGACTGAACCGGATCGCACCGGACTCCTTTGGGTAGACCAGCGCCGCGGTGGGGAGCTTCTTGTCGCGTTGCTTCTTGTATTCCCGCACCTGCGCATCCCACGACTTCCGATCCGACCAGGCGTAGGCCCGGAGTGTCACCGTGTAGAGGGGGGGATCCAGTGGCGCGATGAGACTGCCCCAGTAGAGATAGTCCGGGTCCTTCGAGCTCTTGCTGTCGGGGTCGACAACGAAGAACGCCGCCTCCAGCAAGGTGAACCCGCGCTCTCGCAGCAGCGGCGGCATCCTCACAAACAGGTTCTGCACCGTGCCGTTGGCGGGTTCGGTGACCGGTAGCGGCCCGACGTCACTCACCGTGAGGGCCGTGGGCCGGAGCGCCACCACCGGGTTGCGCAGGGTCATGAAGCCGGTGCGGTCCGGTGTGCGCAGCAACAGGTCCAGGTCTCGATCGTTGTCCACGTCGGTGACGATCAGGTTCAAGTCCTCGGCGCCTGGTCTCAATCCGACGAAGGTCTTGCGGCTCCAGTCACTCTGGGCGGGTTGCATCACGGGCTTGGATCTGCCTTGCACGATGCTCGTGTTGTCGTGGAAGACGTAGCTCCGACCGTCCTCGAAGAAACCCAGCAGGTGATTCATGCCGGTGCCATCCACGTCCAACAGGCAGGCGCTGGCCAGGGGGCCGACAAGCGGTGGGTTGAACATGGCGCGGGGCACGAAGCCCTTCGACGTCGACAGCATCACCAGGATGCCGCGGTCGAAGCAGAGGGCGATGTCATCGCGGCCGTCGCCCTGCACGTCTCCGACGCACAGGTCGCGGATCCCCGAGGCGATCGGCCAGAACGCAACCGGTTCGAAGGCTTCTCGGGTGTTGTCCCGCCCAACCAGGACGCCCAGTCCCTTGACCAGCGCCACGAAATCGGAGCGGTTGTCGCCGTCGACATCCAACATGCGCAGGCACCCCAGCGTCGCCGGAACGTCCGTCTTCACCGATGTCTCCGGCCAGAGGAACTTGTGGAGGCTGGTGTTCATGCACAGCTTCTTGACGCGCGTGTGACCGTTGGGCAACTGTTGCAGGACCGTGATATCGTCGTGCCCGTCCCCCACGTCATCGCGCGCCTCGATCTCGTAGCAGCCCTTCCCCAATTGCCAGCCGACTCCGCCCCCCCCGAGGAAGCCATCCCGCGGGTCGCTGGTGGGGCTCTTGCGGTTCCAGGTCAGCAGGATCGGCTGGTCGGAGCTCGGGTCCACCGCGATGATGCCGTCCCGCGAGAGCGCGCTGGAACGGTAGCTGGCAGCATCGGGGAAGTTGCCGGCAGTGCTGACGTGCCAGTCGCGGTACCGGCCCAGGCTGGTGACGCGCGCCATCTGCAGGGAGATCCTGCCCTTGTTCGTGCCGGCAGCGGCCAGGAACCACAGGTCAGGGTTGCCATCGCCATCCAGGTCGCCGCTGCCCGCCGCGGCGAGCGTGGTATCCACAGGTCCCTTGTCGTCCCGGAAGGGATGACAGGTAGCGATCTCCACGTCCGCGGGGTAGCCCGGCAGGGGTCTCTGAACCGTGGCACTGGTTTGACTATTGGCCGCGGCGACAACCCCCTGGGGCGGCATGAGCGGCAACCCCAGGACACATGCGGCGATGCTCGCGAACAGCATTCGGACCTGGTGGAGTGAAGGACCGGCAGGGCCGGGGAAATGTACCCCATGCTGGCGGTTTCCGGGAGGGTCCGAGGCGGTCCCGGGGCCCAAGAAAAAAACCAGAAGCCGGGCCCCCTGCCGATCGGTCCAGCTTCTGGCAACCGCGGAGACAAGACCCCGACGGTACTCGTGCGTGCCCGCCACGGCGCCTCCGCCGGAGAGAAAAACCGCCAGAGGGTCTTTTTTCCGCGCCTATCTGCGCAGGCCGTTGCCGTGGCTGTCGCCCTTGCCTCGAGCCTTGTCGTCCTTCTCACCCTTGCCTCGATCCTTGTCGTCCGGCTGGTCCCTGGGCGTTGCCAGGACGCTGTTGACCTGGCGCAGGAAGTCCGCCAGCCGGTCCGTATCCAGGGTGGGACGGCTCCTGGGCGCTCGCGCCGGGGGCTCCGGCATGTCTCCGGTCTCTTCCAGGCCCAGCATGCTGCGGGCAATGGCCTCTTCGGCCTCGGCCTGGGTGACCATCCCCAGGCGCCGGTAGATCTGCCCGGCTTGTCGTCGCACCACCACGTTCCCTGGGTAGTCCAGGCAGGCTCTTTCCACCGCCGCCAGGGCATCCTGGGCCTTGCCTCGCATCTCCAGGATCTGGGCTCGGGCGATGGCCGTGGTGGCGTTGCGGACACCGATCTTGCGTATCTCTCGCAGCATGCTCTCGACCTGGGAGACCAGGACCCCACGTTGGTCGCCGGTCAGCTCCACCGCCAATTGCACCAGCTGGTCGATCACCAGGCAGCGGGTGTCGATGCCCTGCGGCTCCAGCATCAACAGCTGGCGCACGTCGTTGAGCAACCGGTCCAAGGGCTCGGTCCGCAGCCGGGAGAGGATGTGGATGCGGTGTTCGAGCAGGATCTTCTGCTGTCGTTGTGCGAGCCCTCCCAGGCGTTCCGCCTGATCCAGGTCGCGCAGGGCCTTCTCGAGCTCACCCCGCTGCTGATGCACCTGGCCCCGCACCAGCGACGCAGCGGACAGGGTGGGATCGGCACGGATCACTTCGGTTGCGAGACGGTGGGCTTCCTGCAGGTAGTGTTGCCGCTGCTGCGGTGACGGCAGCCGGGACCCGGCTGCCTGTAGCTGGGTTGCCCTGCTGTAGGCCAGCTCCGCAGCGTCGAGCTTCTCGCGTAGCTCCCCGCGTTGCTGCTCCCGCCGTAGGAACTGCTGTTCCTGCAGCAGGAAGCCCGAGCCGAGCATCAGCAACAACACCACTCCTGCCAGGGAAGCGAGAGCGGGGTGCTTGGCGATGGCGCGGCCCAGGCGACGGAGAGCCGTGGATCGCCGGGCGCTCACCCTCTCGCCGCGCAGGAACCGCTCCAGGTCCTCAGCCAGCTCCTCGGCGGATCCGTAGCGCCGGCCCGGCGACTTCTCCAGCGCCTGGAGCAGAATGGCCTCGAGGGACCGGGGCAGGTCCCGCCGCAGCCTGCGGGGTGGTCGCGGATCGCGGTCCAGCACCTGTCTCAGAACGCTCTGAGCGGTGGGACCCACGAACGGCGGCCTACCGGTGACTAGCTCGTAGAGGGTTGCACCCAGGCCGTAGACGTCGGCGCGCGTGTCGACCAACCGTCGGTCCCCCATGATCTGCTCCGGCGCCATGTACATCGGAGTTCCGACGATGGCGCCGCTCTCGGTCAGTTCGCCGGTGCCGGTCTCCCGTGCCAGTCCGAAGTCGGTGACCTGCACTCGGCCGTCCTCCCTCATCATGAGGTTGCCCGGCTTGATGTCCCGGTGCACGACACCGTGGTCGTGGGCATACTGCAGGGCCCGCGCCACCTGCACGCCGATCTCTGCCGCGGCCCGGATCGGCAGCGGACCGATCTTGATCCGCTCCTCCAGAGTGGTCCCGTCCACGAATTCCATGGCCGAGAAGTGCAGTCGACCTTGGGTGCCGTGCTCGTAGACCCGCACGATGGCCGGGTGCTGGATCTTCGCCATGACCGCGCCTTCCTGCTGGAAGCGCGCCAGCGCGCGGTCGGTCAGGCTGAGGCTGGGCGGCAGGACCTTGAGGGCCACGCGCTGGCTGTCGGACCGTCGCTCGGCCTCGTACACGATCCCCATGGAGCCCTTGCCCACCTCCCGCAGGATCTTGAAGCGAGGGAACTGCTTCGCCAGGTCTTCCGGAGCGAACGTGTAGAAGTCCGTGCGGAATCCGAAGTCGTGTTCGCTCACGCGTCGCGCACTGCCTCCAGGCGCAGTGCCTCCTGGATGCGCAGGAGCTGCTGGAGCAGCTGGGGCAGGCTTGCCATCGGCAACATGTTGGGGCCGTCGGAGGGGGCGTTGTCGGGGTCCTTGTGTACCTCCAAGAACAGACCGTCCACGCCGCAGGCCACTGCTGCCCGCGCCAGGTACGGGACCTTTGTTCGATCGCCTCCGCTGGCTTTCCCGGCACCCCCCGGCCGCTGGACGGAGTGGGTTGCGTCGAACACGAGGGGCTGCCCGGTGCCGCGCATGGTCGGGAAGCCACAGAAGTCGACCACCAGGGTGTGGTAGCCGAAGCTCACGCCGCGCTCGGTGAGCAGCACCTGGTCCGTGCCCCCGGCCTTCAGCTTCGACACCACGTTCTGCATGTCCTGAGGCGCAAGGAACTGCCCCTTCTTGACGTTGATGGCCTTGCCGGTACCGGCTGCCGCCAGCAGCAGGTCGGTCTGCCGGCACAGGAAGGCCGGGATCTGCAGGCAGTCCACCACGTCTCCCGCCGCCCGAACCTGCCCCTCGGTGTGCACGTCGGTCAGCACCGGCAGTCCCAGCTCCTTCCTCACCGTCCCCAACACGGCCAGCCCCTCGTCGATCCCCAGCCCCCGGAAGCTATCGATGGAGGTGCGGTTGGCCTTGTCGTAGGAGCTCTTGTAGACCAGCGGCACTCCGATCCCCTCGCAGATCCTCTGCAGCGACGCTGCATGCTCCAGGGCGTGATCTCGCCCTTCAACCACGCAGGGCCCGGCGATCAGCGCGAAGGGAGCGCCGCCGCCGAAGGCAACGCCACCCACCTTGACAACGGTCGTGGTTGCCGCAGCCGAGGACGAAGGGGCGGTCTCTTGGGGCGAGGTCATCGCGGGATCATAGCAGGGCCGGCGAACAGACGCGCCGACTCGGGGGAGAGCCCGATACGCAACGGGCGGGGGTGCGGCAACGTTCCCCCCAGGTCCCCGTCCACCTGATAGGGGGCATGCCCGCGTATCTCCACCTCGTTGGAGACAAGCAGCTCCAGGTCCCGGCCTGGCCGCAGGCGACCCGACATCCCTCGCAGCGCCGCCCGCAGGTACTGCGACCGGCTCCGTTGCCGGAACAGCAGCACGTGGAGGTGACCATCGGTGACATCGACGGACGCGGGCAGCTTGAGGATGCCGCCATAGTTGCGGACCCTGCTTACCAACGCCGTGGTCACGTCGCCAAGCTCACGTCCCCCCACCCGTACCGAGAGCCTTGGATTCGGCCAGTGGCGGGCGGTGTTCAGGATCGGGCACACCCAGCCCAGCTTTCCGAGGGTGCCGGTGCGCACGCTCGCCACGCGCTCGACGATGGTGGCGTCCACGCCGGCGCTTACGAAGAGCAGGAACCGCCGCCCCTCGCAGAGACCGATGGCGGCCTTCAGGGTGTGGCCACGGACCAAGATCCCAGCAAGTTCGTCAGGCCGCCGGGGAAGGTGCAGCTCGGTGGCGAGCACATTCGATGTGCCCACGGCCATGGCGCAAAGAGGAAGCGACGGATCCGGCAGGCCGTTCAATACCTCGTTGAGGGTGCCGTCCCCGCCCACGGAGACCACGGCGTCGAACTCGTTGGTGCACACCCTCGCCGCTTCCCGGGCCAGGTCTCCGGCAGCTTGCGAAAAACACACCTCGGTTCTGGCTCCGCGCCTTGCGAGCTCCTCGGCCAGCCTTGGCGCCAGATGCCTTGCCCGGCCGCCACCGGCAATCGGGTTGGCAAGGATCAGGAAGCGCTTGGCCACGCCCTGACTGTAAGCTCAAAAGCCGCGAACCAGACTCGTTGACCTCTCCATGAACGACGTCGTGTTGTTGACCGGCTCCAGCGGTTACCTGGGTGGCTACCTGATGCGCGAGCTTCGGGCGCGCGCGCTCGGGGTGCGGACCCTGGGCCGCCGCGACTGCGACCTGAACGTGGACCTGGGCGACCCGGGGTCGCTTCGAACGGCGGTGGCCGACGCTGCCCCCCGCTGGGTGCTCAACTGTGCGGCCATGGCGGACATCACGGCTTGCCAGGAGGAACCACAGCTGGCCGCCAGGATCAACGGCACCGCTCCCGGCGTGATCGCCAGGGCGGCCCCCGGTCGTTTGCTGCAGGTTTCCACCGACCTGGTGTTCGCCGGTGACGGGGCCCCCTACGAGAGCTCGGCCGGGCCTCGACCGCTCAGCGTCTACGGTCTGACCAAGGCCGCGGGAGAGAGCGCGATCCTGCAAGACAGGGACAGGACCGCCTTGGCGGTGCGCGTGCCGCTGTTGTTCGGTCCCAGCCAGGATCAGGACCGCGGTGCCACCGACATGCTGCTCCGGGCCATCCGCTGGCGCCATCCGGTGGTGCTCTTCACGGACGAGTTCCGCACACCCCTGCACGTGGCCGACGCCGCCCGAGGTCTGGTAGACCTCCTGCTGGACGAGGATGCCACGGGCATCCGTCATCTCGGTGGCTATGAGCGCCTCTCTCGCTTCGACCTGGCAATGCGCTTTGCCAAGGTCAGGGGCCTCCCCATCGACTGGTTCCAGCAGGGCCGCTTGGACGATCCACGCCGGCCGAGAGACGTGTCGCTCGTAGGAGACTGGGAGCCTGGAAGGGGGCTGGATGATGCCCTCGCGGAATGCTGACCCGGCGCGATGACAACCTGCCGGCGCTCAGCCCCTGGTGACCTCCCAGATCTCTGCGCCCAAATAGTCCCAGGGCAGGCGGCCCTCGTCGCATTGGCCGGGCTCGGTGGAGAAGTGCAGGTCCACCATGTAGATGATGCAGCCGGCAGCATCTCCCAGGTTGCGGGTGCCATGGGCGACCCCCGGGGGAATGCGCACCAAGCGGCTGTTGCCGTCGCCGAGGATCAGTCGCATGGTCTTGCCCTCCGTGGGGGAACCCTGCCGGGTGTCGTGGAGGACCAGCAGCAGCTTGTCTTTGGGCGGCACGTACCAGACATCGGTCTGGCGGCTGTGCAGGTGGTAGGCCTTGATGGCTCCGGGGCCGATCTCCGAGTAGTTCATCTGCCGGCACTCGAAGCCCTGGAGCTGACCATGGTTGCCGTGGGTCAGTCGGCCTAGTTCGGTGATCGCGCCGCCGTCGTCGTTGAAGCGCTTCAGCGCGACGATCTCCACGCCGTCAATGCTCGGCGCCGCGGCATAGTCCTGGAACGAGAAGCTCGCTTGTGCCTTCTTGTTGATCTCCACCGGCGTTCCTGGCGTCCTGGAGAGGACGTAAGTACAGGGATTCGCCGACCGAGTCCAACCCTGTCTTCGACTAGCGGCCGCCGCTGCCCTTGTCTCCGCCCGTGGCCTTGCCGCTGCTGCCGTTGCCCTCGCCGCCGTTGCTGCTGCCGTCGCCGTTGCCCCCGGCAGCCTCCACCGCCGGCGTGCGGGTCACGTAGTTCGTACGCCAAGCCCGGTCCGCGCTGGGAGGATCGGGCAGCTCCAGCACCATCTTGAACAGTGCCTTCGTGGAGCCGAACTTCTGTTTGGCGTCGTTCTGGGTGGGTGGGATGCCGAAATTGAGCTCCAGCACCTCGTTTGCCTCAGCGCCCGCCTTCTTCTCCTGATGGGTCAGCTTCCGGGTGGAGAGTGCGAGCGGCTTGGCGATCTTGCTGGCCCCGCGCAGGAACTTCAAGGAGTACCGCTTGTCGATGGTGCTGGAGGTCACCCACTTGCTTTCGTTGTCGCGGAACAGCAGCAGGCTGTGCTCAGCGGGGACCTTGAATCGCTCCGGGATCTCGGGAGCGGGCTCGGCGCTCTTGTCGTCAGCCTTGTCCTCAGGCTTCTTGTCGCCGGGCTTCTTCTCGTCAGGCTTCTTCTCGTCAGGCTTCTTCTCGTCGGGTTTCTTGTCGGTGACCGGTGTGCGGGGGCGAGGTGGCTGGCTCAGATAGACGTAGTCGACTTGCTTCCAGAAGCTCTTGTTCACGTTGCCTTCCGCGTCCAACAAGTCCGTCGTGCGGAAGCCATAGCGCGTGATGATCTGTCGCCAGCCGGGGCCCTTCGGTTTCTTCTTGCTGTCCTTCTTGGTCTTGGAGTCAGCCGGCTCGTCCGGGTCGGACTTCCCCTTGTCGTGCTTGGCCGCACGGCTGCGGTCGACCTCCTCCTTCTTGAGAGCGGTGCAGGCCTCCTTGAGTGCTCCGACGAGTTCCTTGGGCAGGCCTGCGTGGCGGTAGTAGACGGTGTAGATGCCCTTCTTGAGCGCCGGGCTCTTGATCTCTTCCGTGGTGATCAACGAGCCCAGGATCACCATCTGGGCCTGGGTGTAGTGCTCGAGCTGCGAAGGCCGCAGCCTCTTCTCGGTGGTCAGGAAGTTGGTGGGCGTGAACGAGATCGCGTGGTAGTCCGTGATCAGCGTCCCGTCCTTCTGGAGGTCGTAGCGCTTGACGCCGTCCTGAGCGTCCAGGTTGCATTGCTGGCCGACCACGAAGTGCTGGTTGCCCAGGTACTCGGTGCGCAGGCGGCTGATCGTCATGTCCAGGGCGACCCGGTAGCTCT
>QJVU01000275.1 GCA_003235605.1 Planctomycetota bacterium
GCCTCGCCACTCTGGTGGCCCTCATCCTGGCCCTGCCGCTGGGCTACATGGTCGTCGCGGGCCTGAACCGGGTGGCCGGGCTCGAAGCACCTTTCGCGGTGCCCTGGCTCTATGTCGCCCTGGTGCCGGTCCTGGCCGGGGCCACGGGCCTGGTGGCAGCAGTGCTGCCGGGCTTGCGGGCGGTGCAGATCCCGCCTGCGGACGCGGTGCGCTACGAGTAGGGTTCGGATCAGGCTGCGGAGAACACGTCCGAGATCCTCAGCCGGAATCCCGGCATGACCCTGGACACGAACCGTTCCCCGGCCGCGAGCAACTGCCCGGGGGCGTAGGCACCCGCTTCCCACCGGAAGACGTCGAAGGTCTGGGCCTCACAATCCACCAGCGCGTACTCGAGCACCTGGTTGCGCTCGTAGATGCGCTTCTTCTGCGTCCTGTCGATGCCGCCGGGAGCCGGGGACAGCACCTCGAACACCAGGTCGGGAGCGATCGTCGGGAAGCCGCGAATCGGTCGCGCCAGCAGGTCCCAGCGTGCGGAAGACACGAAGGAGACATCCGGTTCCACGACATCCCCGGTCCCCAGCTCGAATCCCTGGCTCGAGTCGAACACCAGGCCGAGCCGCCGTTGCCGGACGAACGGCGCGAGGCGGCTGCCGATCTCCATGGCCACGTGGCCGTGGGGCCATCCGGCCGGGGGTTCGCGGACGATCAACCCCTCCAACAGTTCGTAGTGGTGCAGGTCGTGGGCGGGCAGTCCTTCCAGCCACCGGACGAACTCCGCCTGGGTGAAAGTCGTCAGCGAGCGGAAGACGGGATCTGGGATCATGGACTTCACACCCTGCGTGGAACGGCAGACCAGCCTACCGCTGCGCCCGCAGGTCCGTTGCCAGCTTGCCAAGCACCTCCTCCAAGGCATGGTTCATTCCCGCCACCAGGGTGCTGGCCTGGCGGTCGGCGATGTCCACGCGGGCATCATAGTCCTTCTCGAACAGGGTGCGCTGGGAGTCGTCCTCGGGATCTTGTGCCGAGAACGCGGCACGTACGCGCAACACCGCCTGCTGCTTTCCCGCTTGGCGATAGTCGCCGTAGAGTTCCAAGACCGTCAGGTCCAGGACCCGCGCCGCGGTCGCCGTGCCACCCTCGTGTGCCCGGGGCCAGGCCCCGGACCGGCGCAGCCAGTCCACCGTGAGCTGGGTGATCATCTGGGCGGGGGAGACCAGGAACTCCTCGTAGTAGTCCGTGGTGTACTGATCCTCGCCGATGCGGTAGACCAGGGACTTCTCGTGGAAGGGAGCAACGACGAAGACCTTGTTGATCTGGAGCTCCGGAAGTTCGGCGGCGGTCGCCTCGGCGGCGTCGGCGGCGTCGTGCGATGCCTTGGGGACCGCGGACAGCAGGTACTGCCGCTTGGCAGGCGGCTCCTGGGCCAGGTCCAGGCTGAAGCAGCTGGCCATGCCCAGCAACGAGCAGAGCAACAACAACTCCAACGGGTTTCCGTACTTCATCGTTCCTTGTCCATTGCTTCGATGGGCGCGGCCTTCGGTGGCTTGCCGAACACTGCCAGGGACGGGTGTCGCTCGAGCAAGCCGCTGAGGGAGTTGAGGTTGTCGATCAGCTCCCGCAGGCCGTCGGTGATCGCGGAGAGGTCGCGGCCCCGCGTCCCCACGGCCCGCTGGACCACCATGACCGTGTGGCTGGTGCGCTGCACGAGCTTGCGGAAGTCCGCTGCCGCTGCGTCGATGTCGGCGATGGCCCGGTGCAGCTCCGGCTTCTCCAGGAAGCTGTCGGCCTTCCCCAGGGTCTTGTCGACGTTGGCGAGGGTCTTGTCGAGGTTGTCCAGGGTGTCTGCCATCTTCCTTGCGACGGCAGCGGTGTCCGTGTCCTCGAGTGCCTGGCCGACCTTCGCGAACGTGTCCTTGGCGGTCTCCACGACACCGACGATGTCAGCGCTCTTGAGCTGATTCAGGACGGCTTGCACGGATTCCTTGAAGCGCTCCAGGGTGCTGGCGGTTGCTGGCACGTAGTAGGAGCTTGGCTTCCACGGGAACTTCAGCTGCTGGTCCTCCTTTCCAGAATCGTCCACGTAGAGGGCCTCGATGTGCGCGACGCCGGCAAAGCCGGTCTCGGTCAGCTGCACCCGGAGGCCGTCGCGGATACGCTCGTCGAGGAAGCTGGCGAAGTCCGCGTCGACGGGGATGCCCAGGATCTCCGGATAGACCTCCACGCGCACCATGGCGTAGTTGTCCCCGCCCTGGCCGTAGGCGGCGCGGGTCGTGGTGATCTCGGTGACCTTCCCTGCCTTGACGCCGCGGAAGCGCACCGGGGATCCCTCTTCGAGGCCGGTCACGGACTCCTTGAAGTAGGACTCCATGGTCACGCCCCGCCGGAAGCCGGCCCTGGCTCCGAGCACCACGATCGCGGCGCCGATCAGCACGATCCCGCTGATGACGAAGATGCCGAGGAACAAGTGGTTCTTCTGGTGTCTCATGTTCCGGTCTCAGTGTGTTCCCTCTCAGTGTGCTCTGCCTCTGTGTCCGTGTCTGTCTCGGCTTCCTCCCGGTGGAAGAACCGATGGACGGCGGTAGCTTGGCTGGCGGCCAGTTCCTGGGGAGTGCCCCGGGCGATGATCGTGCGCCGGTTCTTGTCCAGCATGATCACACGGTCGTTGGTGGCCAGGATGCTGGCCAGCTC
The DNA here is from genome assembly GCA_003235605.1 of Planctomycetota bacterium. The sequence goes on from QJVU01000275.1 coordinate 2,689, forward strand.
GTGGGTGACCATGACGAACGTGGTGCCCAGGGTGCGGGCGAGGCGCACCACCAGGGCGTCCAGCCCCGCGGAAGTCGAGGGGTCCAGGCCCGCGGAGGGCTCGTCCAGGAAGATGATCTTCGGGTCCAGGGCCATGGCCCTGGCGATGGCGGCGCGCTTGCGCATGCCCCCGCTGATCTCCGCTGGCAGATGCTGCTCGAAGCCGGCGAGGCCGACCATGCGCAGCTTCATCGTGGCGACGAGGTCTGCGGCCCGGGGCGGCAGGTCGGTATGCTCCTCCAGGGGGAGGCGCGTGTTCTCCAGCAGGGTCATCGAGCCGAAGAGGGCGCCTTGCTGGTACATGACGCCGATCTGGCGCAGGACCGAGCGGCGCTCTTCCTCGTCGTTGGTCCAGATGTCGCGGCCATCGATGAGGATCTTCCCGGCGATCGGCGGCACCAGGCCGATCATGTGCTTCATCAACGTCGTCTTGCCGCAACCGGAGCCGCCGAGGATCCCGAACACCTCCCCGGCCCGCACGTCGAAGGTCACCTCCTCGAGGACCACGCGGTTGGTGTAGCCGGCAGCCAGCTGCTGCACGCGGATCACCGGAGCCTTGGATTGGGTGGCCATGGCTTCAGATCTCCAGGATCCGGTAGACCACCGCCAACACCGCATCCGCGAGGGCGATCAGGACGATGCCGCTGACCACCGCGCTGGTGGTGGACTCCCCGACCGCGGTGGGAGTGCTGCGGGTCTGCAGGCCGCGGATGCAGCCGATGGCGGCGACCAGGATGCCGAAGATGATCGCCTTGACCATGCCGCCGGCAAGGTCGTGGACCTGGATGACGTTCTGCAGTTGGTTGGTATAGAACACCAGGGGCAGGTTCAGGACCGTCACCGACACGACTGCGCCGCCGACGATCCCGGACAACGTGCAGAAGGCGCTCAGAATGGGGGTGACGACGACGGCGGCCAGCACCTTGGGGATGATGAGGAAGCGAACCGGGTCCAGCCCCATGGTGTAGAGGGCATCCACCTCCTCGTTGACCTTCATGGTGCCGATGCTGGCGGCGAACGCAGAGCCGGTGCGAGCGGCCAGCACCACCGTGGTCATGAGAGGTCCCAGCTCGCGCACCATCGTCGGCCCGATCAGGGTGGCCAGGAGGGTGTCGGCGCCGTACTCCCGCATGACCCAGGCGGCATGGAAGGACATGATCCAACCCAGCAGGAAGCCCAGCAGCAGGACCACGGGCAGGGCAAAGACGCCGGCGGTGGTGCAGGTGTAGAGGAAGTCGCTCCACCGGACCCTGCGGGGATGGAGGAGGCCAAGCCAGAGGGCCTGGGACATGTGTCCCACCCAGGCCACCAGGTCGCCGAGGTCGCGGATCACCGACGCTGCCCGCTCGCCCACGAACTCCACGAGTGACGGTCTGGCGGGACCGGGTCCCGGGGTGTCCAGGTCGCAGCCGCCGCGGCTCAGCGCCAGGAGCTGCTCCACCTCGGGCCGCAGGTGGCGCACCGCGAAGCGGCCACCACGACGGTGCTGCTGGCACTCCAGGTCCAGGAAGAGGCTGATGCCGACGCCGTCCAGGTATTCCAGGTGCCTGGCGTCCACCACCAGCGGCTGGCCCGGAGGCGGCAGCGAGCCCACCGCGGCATTCCAGATGCCGCCGGTGGTGGCGGCGTCCAGCCTGCCCGAGAAGTGCAGGACCCGCGTGCCGTCGGCCTCTGTCTCCACGCGCATCCGTGGAGGCCGGGACTCTATGGGTTGCAGCTCGGGTTGGGTCATGTGTGGGGGCGGAAGAAGCCTACTGGTTTCCCGGTCT
>QJVU01000613.1 GCA_003235605.1 Planctomycetota bacterium
GTCCCTTGTGGACGTTGACTTCAGTTGACGTTGCCTTCGGCAGACGTCGCTCTCAGTAGACGTTGCCCTCCTGGGCGTAGCCCAGGTTGAGGATCGCGCTCGAGGGCGGCGCCTGGACCCCCTGGATCCACGCCTTGATGCCCTGGGCCGCCGCGGGCACGGGGGCGGAGAGGCTCCACTGGCCGGACTGGTCCAGGTTGGCGATCACCAGAGGGAAGTACGGAGCCGCGAGCTCCCATTGACCCGTCCAGGGCGGAATGGGGTAGGGCGTGGTGTTCTTGGGGCTCAGGAAGAGACCGAATTTGCTCGACGGCGTGCCAAGAGCCACGATCTTCATGGAGCTTCCCGCCTTGCGTTCCCCCGGAAAGCACACGGTGAGGCCGGCGGTGCGCCCCAGGAAGATATTGTCGATGTAGGAGACCGGGGTGTTGCTGTTGTTGAGGTAGTTGCGGTGGAACGTGATCCGCAGCACCTTCGACCCGCTGGTCGTGGGAACGACCCGGGCACAGAGCCTGTCCCGGTGGACCTGGTTGGCACCGATGCTTCCAAAGGCACGCTTGGCGATGCTGGCACCATCCACGAACACCTCGAAGGTCCCGGCGTCCGCATTGGTGACCGTGCTGTTGGGCCGGTCCGCCATGATGTCGGCGCGGAACTCGTGAACGACGCCCTGAATCAACAGGACGTTCTGTTCCATGATGTAGGGTGGATAGGGAGCCGGAGTCTGCTGGCCGCCGGGGCGCAGGTTGAAGCAGTTGCTGGCGCCCCCGCCCGTGACATTGGCCTGGTCCACCTTCTGGGAAAGGGCGTAGCCGCTGAACGTCCAGTTGTTGGGCAGGCCGCTGGAGTTGGTGCCGCCTTCGAAGTCCCCGTTGGTCACGAGGTTCTGGGCGCTGAGGGGCAGGGAAACCACCAGCAACAGGGCCATTGCCTGCGAGCTGGCGACGAGTGGGTAACGCATGGGAGTCTCTCTGGGGAATGAGTTGTCGGAAGAGGAGATGACCGTAGACGCGTGATCAGTAGATGTTGACTTCCTGGCTGTAGCCCATGTGCACGACCTGCGAGCTGGAAGGCGCCGCCTGGGCTCCCTGGATCCAGGCCTTCGCGCTCATGGCGGCTGCGGGCACGATCGTCGAGAAACTCCATCGCCCGGCGGTATCGAGGTTGCCGACCACCAGGGGCAGGCTCGGATTTGCCAGTTCCCACTGCCCGGTCCAGCCGGGGACCTGCACCGGGGGGTTGGCCGGGCCGACGGCAAGGAAAAGCGCGAACCGGTACCCCGCAGTGCCCTGGGTCAGGATCTGGAAACTGCCTCCTGCCTTCCGCTCGCCGGGAAAGCAGACCGTGGGGCCCTGGGTGCGGCCCAGGAAGATGTTGTCGATGTAGCAGGTCGGCGTCCTGTTCGTGGCCGCGAGGTAGTTCCTGTGGAAGGTGATGCGCAGCTTCTTCGGGCCGCTGGTCGTGGGCACGATCCTGCCACACAGACGCGTCCGCTCGACGGTGTTCACGGCGATGGGCCCGAAGGCGTGGGTGGCCACCTTGGCCCCGTCCACGAAGGCTTCGATCGTGCCGCCATCGCCGTTGTAGGCATAGATCGCGCTCGAGGCGATGTCCGCACGGAACTCGTGGACGACGCCCTGCACGATCACGACATCCTGTTCCATCCAGTTCGGTGGATAGGGACCTGGTGTCTGCTGCCCCCCCGGCACGGTGTTGAAGCACTTGCTGGTGCCTCCACCAGTAGTGTCAAAGGTGTCGACCTTGCTGTTGAGCGTGTACCCGCCGAATCTCCAGCCGGTGGTGTTGCCGCTTTCGAAGTCGCCGTTGGTGACGATGTTCTGGGCGCCGAGGCCCGCAACGGCCAGGGACACGACGAGGGCGTGGAAGAAAACAGTCCGAGTTGGGGTGTCCATGGGATGCCGGCAGGGAGGAGAGGTGGGGAGGCAGACCCATTGTAGATGCTCGTTCCCCCGAAGGGGCCGTCAGCCGTGGAGTTCGCCAAAAAAACCACGGTACCGCGCTTTCACTGCAAACACCGTCGCGCCGCGCCGGAAACACTCCGTGCCGGTGGTGACCAGGGGGTCAAGGTCCGCCCGGAAGCCGTCGACATATCGGATCGGACGAGGAAACGCCGAGCCGCTGAGATCCGATGACAAACAAGAACAGCACAAGCAATAGCAGCACCAGCAGCAGCGCCAACAGCAGCACCAACAGCAGCACCAAGAGGCCCACGAAGAAGAAGGCTTCGACGAAGAAGACCTCGGCAAGAAAGCCGTCGGCAAGGAAGGCCTCGACTAGGAAGGCCAACGCCGGCAACGCCGCCAGGAAGGGCACGCGAAAGCAGGCTGTTGCCACGAAAGCCACCTCCCACGAGACCCAAGTCAAGCAGGCGACCACGACGACCCACTCCAACCGGCCTCCCGTGGAAGTCTTCGATCCCTTTGACGGACCGGCTTCCACGGCCACGAGGTACATGCCGGCAACCACTACGGCGGAGCGGCAGAACGCGCAGGCGCAGTGCAGCCTCGCCGATCGGATGGCGCTGAACATCACCGAGAGCCTCGACGCCCGGCGACACGGGGATCAGGAGCAGGGCGTCGCCCAGATCTCCGCCAAGCTCGCGGACAACGTCGTGATCGCCGCCGGCCGGACGTGGCGCACCATCAGGACTTCCACCAAGAAGCCTTCTCGCTTCCTCGGGCAGCACTTGGGCTGGCTCTGGAACAAGCTCGTGGCGATGCTGGGTGCTCCGCCTCCGGCCGACAAGCCCAGAAGCTAGGCCACGCACACGTAGTCGCGCAGCTCCACCCAACCGAAGGATCGAAGCTGGTCGCGGATCTGCTTCCGCGGTGTCGCTCCCGACACCGAAACCAGGAGCGGGAGCCTCGGCAGGCCCCGGAGCGCTTCCGGGGAGACCACCTCGGCACCGTGGATCCGGTTCCCCAACCGACCCGGGTGCAACTCCACGATGTAGGCGGGGTGGCGGCCATGCTCCGCAAGGGCACGGCGCATCATGCGGCCGGTGCTGCCATAGCCCCACAGCACGTACTCCCCACTGGCCGCCAACCAGTCCCGCACCAGGAACAGGGCCTTGAGGGCGACGAACCGCTCCAAGGCGTAGTGCGGGTGGACCCGCTGGCGGCGGTCCGGAAGGTGACGCCACGCCAACAGACGGCGCGGGACCACGCCCACCCGTAGGCCTGCGGAGAGCATCCGGAGGACGAGATCGTAGTCCTCTGGCCAGTCGCGCTCACGGTAGCCGAGCCCCATGAGCGTCTCCCGACGGACCGCCAGGGTCGGGTGCACCACCGGACACTCCACGAAGGCCTCCCGGCGCACGTCGCCCTCGGTGCAGATGGAGTTGACCCAACGCTCATAGGCCCGCATTCCCGGCCCCACGCCCGCCCTCGGAAACACGGTGACATGACAGCCCACCGCTGCCAGGCCCGGGTCTCGCTGCAAGGCGGCCAACTGGTGCTCGAGCCGCCTGCGGTGCATGACGTCGTCGGCGTCCATGCGGACCACAACCGCGCCAGAGCACTCCACCAGACCGTGTTGCAGCGCCGCAACCAGGCCGGCGTGCGCCCTCCGCATCACCCGCAGCCGCGTCTCCTGGCTGGCAAACCGAGCCGCAATGTGAGGGGTTTCGTCGGTGGAGCCGTCATCCACCAGCACACACTCCCAGTCCACGAGGGTCTGCCGTTGCAGGCTCGAGAGGCAGGTGGCAAGCGTGGCGGCGGCATTGCGCGCCGGCAGCAGGACGGATGCGACAGTCATGCTCGTGCCCCCAGTGTATTCGCGCAGTGCCTTCTCGCGCCTGTTGCGCGCGTCGACAGGCAGGCCCCGGCGGCGTATCCTGGGCGGGTCCGCCCCCGCATCTGGTACCAACCCCTCTGACCCATCGATGCGCCCTGCTTGCCTGCTCCTGCCAACGGTCCTCTTGATGCCTCCGCTCCCGGGGCAGGGTGAGAGCCCCGCTGCCACGACCGAGGGCCAGCGCCTGGTCCATGCCCTGGAGACATTCACCGAGGCCTTCGTGTCCGGTCGCCTGTCCCTGAGTCAAACGTTCCTGCTGGGCCAGGAGCACCCCTTCTTCGGGAGCGAGACCCAGCCCGGTGGATTGCTCCATCTGATCCCTGAGACCGGCACCGCCAAGAACCCGAAGCGGCGAGCACCTCACCAGCGCTCCAACCTGTGGGCGCTGATGCGGCTCCTGGATGCCGCCGAGCGCAAGCCCACCGTGGAAGGAGCCACCGCGGTCCTGGCCATCGCCGGCGTCGGCCTCACGAGCAACCTCTACGACCCCGACGTGATGCAGGTGCGCGAGCTGGGCCACTGGACCCTGATGCGCATCGAGGACTCCGCGGTGTGGCTGTTCCTGACCCGTGTTGCCACCGGCGACACGTTCGCCACGTTGCCCTGGTTGCGCGAGCTCGGGGCACGAGAGGGCACGGACATAAGCCTCCGGGTCGCAGCGATTCGCCTCCTGGGAGAGA
>QJVU01000114.1 GCA_003235605.1 Planctomycetota bacterium
GGCTGGTGCACAGGGTGCAGCAGGGTCGTCCCCGCCATCTGCTGTGGGATCCACTCTGCCGCGCCATCATGAACGCCGAAGCCCACCAGGTCTCGGCAGCGCACTTCCTGAGCACCCTGCGCGTTGCCTTTTCTGGCAGCGCTTCGCGCGCGGCAATCTGGTTTCCGAAACACCCGTGGCTGGAGGTGATCGGGTTGCCGGCGGGGCGGCAGCTCTCGGCGGAGGGTGCGGTCGTGACCCTTGGCAGCAAGGTGAAGATGCTCCGTCGAGACACGGACACGCTCCGCATCGCCGCAGTGGAGCTCGGCGATGGCACCCGCCGCGAGCTCGGGACGGAGGACATCGTGGTTTCGGCGATGCCATGGCATGCCCTGGTCGCTCTCTTGCCCGAGGACCTGCAGCAGCCCGGCATGCGTCTGGAGGGCTCCCCGAACCTGTCGGTCTACTTCGATGCCGGGGAACACAACCCCCTGGCTGACCAGGAGCCCCTCACCTACATGGTGGATGGAAGCCCGTTCCACTACGTCTACCGCACGCCGGGTGACCGGCCGGGCAGGTTCGCGATGATCGCCGATGGCTGCGGGGTGCTCCGGGGTCGGGCGCCGGACGAGATCGAGGTGCTGGCCAGGGAGCAGCTGGACGAATACTACGGTCCCGTTTCGCTCCCGTCACATGCACGCGTCCGCATCTCCAGGGAGCCCCGGGCCACGTTTGTGGCCACACCGGCGGTAGCAGCAGCGCGCCTTGCCCCCGGTCCCCTCGCCGGCGTCACGAATCTGCTGGTGTGTGGCGAGTGGACCGCCAGCGGACTCCCCTCCACGATGGAGGGGGCAGCGCGCTCCGCCCGGTTGGCTGTGCCGTAGTACGGAGTCGGGTACATTCTTATCGTCTCGCGGCGACGCGGAAGCGATAAGAACGTACCTGACTCCGTACACTGGGGGAATGGCAGTTCTCGTTGGCAGGGAAGCTCCCGATTTCAAGGCCCGGTTCGTCATGCCCGACGGCAGCTTGGCCACAAGAAGCCTCTCGGAATACCGCGGCCGGTACGTGGTGCTGTTCTTCTATCCCCTCGACTTCACCTTCGTCTGCCCCACCGAGATCATCGCGTTCGACAATGCCCTGGCGGAGTTCCAGGAGCGGAGCTGCGAGGTGCTGGGGGTGTCCGTGGACTCTGCGTACGCCCACCTCGCCTGGCGCAAGACCCCTCAGGAGCAGGGAGGCATCGGCAACATCGGGTATCCCCTGATCGCCGACCTCACCAAGGACATCTGCGCCAAGTACGACGTCCTCACCGTCGAGGGGGATGTCGCGTATCGAGGCCTCTTCCTGATCGACAAGGAAGGCATGGTCCGTCACCAAGTGGTCAACGACAAGCCGCTGGGCCGCAACATCCACGAGGTGTTGAGGATGGTGGATGCTCTGCAGTTCGTCGAGGAGCACGGCGAGGTCTGCCCGGCCAACTGGAACAAGGGCAAGGCAGCGGTGAAGCCCAGCGCAGAGGGGATCGCTTCCTATCTGGGCAGGAACGCCAAGTCTCTCTGAAGCCCCTGAGCCTCACTCACTCTACGTGGATGTGACGGCCGCCGTTCTGCTCGGCGAGCTTCCCGAGGAACCGCATCTGGTTGATGTCCCCGAACGTGATGGCATGGATCGTGATCCTCTTCAAGCGGTTCACCTCGTTCACCAGGCGCAGGATCTCGTCGGTGTCGGTGACCTTGCCGGTGGTCGGTGCGCCGTCGCTCAGGATGTAGATGGTGTCGAAGCCCGCCTGGTAGTACTTGTCGGACAGGCCGCGGCCGCCGAAGTCGAAGGCCTTGTCGAGGGCCCCGTAGAGGTTGGTCAGGCCCCGCGGGCTCAGGCTGTCCAGGAACCTGGCTAGCAGGTCATCGCGGGCTGCGTCGTCGAGCCGCACCAGCGCCGGGCGGTTGCCCTCGGAACGCCAGACCTGCACGTCCTCGTTGAACACGATGATGTTGAACAGCGTGTTGTCCGGCAGCGCCATGACCATCCGGCGCATCTCGGACACGACCATCTGGGCCTTGGTGGTGGTCTTCGAGTCGCTTGGCGCGGCGGACGTGCCCTGTTCCTGCTTCAGCTTCAAGGGCAGCTTCATGGAGCCCGAGAAGTCCAGGATGAACAGGATCCGGTCCGACTCGATGTCGATCTTGAAGAACTTCTGGTAGCGGCCCTTGTCCTTCGCCGCCGCTGCCGCGGCCTGCTTGTCGGCCGGAGCAAACCGGAAGCTCGGACCTCCCTTGCGCCAGAAGCTCTCCCAGAGCTCGATCTTGCCCATCGTCACCGACTGCCCCGTGAGACCCTCGAGCGTCTTGTGCAGGCGGATGTCGAGTGCCCAGGGGTCCTTCTTGCGCCCGAGCTCCGCCTTGAGGCCCTGGATGAGCACCGGGATGATCGGCGTGCACCGCAGCGCCACGAGGCACTCACGGGCCGCCGCGCGGACCTGCCAGACTCGGTCCCTGCCCAGTAGCGCGCCCACCTTGACCATGACTTGATCGCGCAGCTTGACGACCTCCTGGTCGAAAGACGTGTTCCTGGTTTCATCGGTGTGGGGCCCCAGCCCGCGACCGATGCCGTTGAGCGCCGCGATGCGCACGTTCGGCTCCCTGTCCCGCAGAAGGTCGAGGAAGTTCGCGACCGTCTTCAGGGTCGCACCCTGGCTCAGGGCGTTTACTGCTTGCACGCGGAGCGTGGGCTTCATGTGCCTGGTGGCGCGCAGGAGGATGACGGTGGCATCGTTGCTCTTCCGGTTGCCGAGGATGCGCAGCGCGGCGCCGCAGCCCGTGGCCACATCCCGCAGATCGTCCGCGGTCGCGCGCTTGTCTTGGACCAGGGTCAGCAGCCAATCCTCGATTCCGTCGCCGTCCATGTCGGCGATGTGCTTGCGGGCAAGGCCACGAACCGTCCACACCTTCAGGTCTGCCTGGGGATCGTGATCCCTGGTGGGATCCGTGGCCTCGGGAAGCTCGACCGCGGTCGTGGCCACCTCGAACAGGAGCTTGGCCGCTTCCAGGGTGTTCCACTTTGCCACAGCCGCAAGCAGCCTGTCCACTTCGTCGATTGCCTTCTGGTCGGAGACGCCCTTGCTGGCAAGGAGCACCGTGCCTTTCTTGTACGCTGGCAAGAACTTCTCCAGAGCTGCTTTGTCGCTGGCGAAGTCCTGGGCCACGAGGGACCCGGCAAGGCCACAGGTCAAGGTCAAGGTCAAGGTGCAGTGCAAGAGTGCCGCACGTTGCCACAGTGCCGGGCTCTGACGTGAGCGTGGGGTGCCGCGCATCGCCTCTCCATAACCCTCAAGGCGGGTCCCCGGAAGTACCGATACCAGCGCGGCAAACGCCCATCCCTCGGGCGCAACGCGGAGGAGAAACCATGACGGCAAAGGACTGGAGCTGCCAGATCGCAGCCATTACCCCCTTTGTGGCGGGGCGGACCGTGGCCATCCAGGGCAGCTGTCCACACCCGATTCCGGGTATCAGCAGGATCATTGACGGCGCTCCGCTGACCCTTGCCGGGCTGGGTGAGGGCACCGTGGACAGCATCGTCGGGATCGGCATCCTGTCCCACCAGAACGACCTTGTTGCGACCATCAGCAGTTGGCGCCGCGCCCTCAAGGAGGGTGGCAACCTGGCGCTGGTGGTGGAGCGGGAGCGGCATTCACCCCAGGATCTCACGATCCTGATCAATCTCGTGGGTGGCTTCGAGATCCAGAAGGTGGAGAACGTCGTGGAGGGTGAATCGTGGCTTTTGGCTGCGCGGCGCAGCCAGGTGGCGGAGATCCGGATGCCCCTTGGTGTGCAGGGTGCGAACCTCGCCTCGGCGGCGAACCAGAGCCCTGCCGGCCGTGCCGAGCTCTACTTCCAGTTCGGCACCATCCTGGTGCAGTGCGGCGATGCCGCCCTGGCGGAAGCCTGTTTCAAGAACCTCTTGGCCCTCGAACCCGACAACGGCGAGGCCCACTTTGGTCTGGCCATGTGCTACGGCAGCCTGGGACGCTGGTCGGATGCGTTGACGGAGCTGCTCCGGGCGCAAAGCCTGAAGCCCGACAGCCCGGAGATCGAGCGTTGGATTGCTCTGGCCCGCAGCCACACGACGGCCACGACCGTCGCGCCGATCCCGCAGCCAGCCGTGACGGTGAAAGCGCGGCCGCGGGCAGCCAGCTCGCAGCCGATCAGCTCCGCGGCGATCAGCTCACGGCCCGTCAGCCGCCCCATCAGCTCAGGGCCAGTCGGCAGGCCCGTCACTTCCCGGCCGCCTACCACGAGACCGCCGACGGCAAGCACCGTGGCCCGGGGACGAGCCCTGAGGATCTAGGTCGCGCTCGCGCGGATCACACCCACGGCTACTGGTTCTTCTTGCCCCGCCTGAGCAGCCCGTCGAGGCTGTTCCCGAGGGAGGGCATGGTCAGCTTCGGATCCTTCAGGGTGCCTTCCAGCCTGGCCTCCAACGCCGCGCCGCCCAGGTAGCGGAGGATCCTCTCG
>QJVU01000286.1 GCA_003235605.1 Planctomycetota bacterium
GCCGAAGATCCCCGGCGGCAAGGCCTTCGATCCCACCGGGGCCGCCCCGAGCGGCAGCTCCCTGGACCACTACATGATCGGTGGCCCGGGCGGGGGCGGGGGTGGGTCCCACGCCCTGCTGATCAGCAAGAGCGACAACCGTTGGCAGGCCGGTGCCGCTGGCGGCGGCGGCGGCGGCGGCATCGCCTTCCGCGTCGGCCAGGACATGAGCATGGCCGCGACCGGGACCGTGTCCGCCCGGGGGGGCTCGGGCTTCGTGTTTGGCGGCGGTCCGGTCCAGGACGAGATCTGGAACCTGCCGGGGCCCGGCGGCGGTGGCGGCGGCGGCACCATCCTGCTGCAGGTCTCCGGCAACGCATCCCTGGCGGGCAAGCTGGATACCAGCGGTGGCACGGGCGGCGGCATCGACAACACCAAGAGCCCGGTGGCCTCGGTGTTCGCCTGCAGGGCGACGGCGGGGAACGGGTCCCCGGGCTACGTGCGCCTCGAGCGGCCCGGCGGCGCGACGGCGACAGAGCTCGGTTCCACCGTGCCGCCGGCCGGCAGCAAGAACGTCGGCAAGCTCACCGACGTCGATACCAGGACCGCGTCACAGTCCAGGTTCTACACCACCAGGATGACGTCACCGCCGGTGTTCCAGCGCTACGAGGTGGAGGTGAAGATCGACGGCGTGCGCAGGCTCTACAGCGACGACCCCGATGTGGGCAGGGCGACCAGCAGCATCTTCGACAAGGACTACGCCGGCCGCGCCCATGGCGCGCAGCCGGTGTTTTTCAGGGTCCAGGGCGCGACCGTCACCGTGACCGGGCAGCCGGACCTCAAGACCCTCGGCCCCTGGCGGGAGCTGGTCAAAGGCGACGTGGGCAGCATCAACCTGGATGGGGCCAACGGCCTGCGGTTCCTGCTGACCTACGACGGCAGCAGCACCAAGACCCTCGAGGTGCTCCGGGTGTCCGTGTTCTTCGGCCCGTAGGTCACGGCCGATCTTCGGCGAGAGATCAGCTCGCGTCGGACTTCGTGCCCGCTTCGGGCTTCGTGCCCGCTTCGGGCTTCGAGCTGCGCATCTCGAAAGGGAACGGCCGGTCCACCGACCGGAGATGCAGGTCCCGTTGCGGGAAGGCGATCTCGATGCCGGCCTTGCGGAACTCCCGGTCGATATCCGAGTGGATCGAGTCCGTGGCGTGGACCCAGTCGTCGAGGCTGGCGATGTAGATGCGCAGCTCGAAGGTCAGCGCGCTGTCGCCGAACTCGCGGAACATGGCCTTCGGCCTGGGGTCGTCCACGGTGTAAGGGTTTTCCCGGGCCACCCGCAGCAGGATCTCCCGCGCGAGATCGACGTTCGAGCCGTAGGCGATGCCGACCACGACGGTGATGCGGTTGATGCTGTCGGTTAGGGTCCAGTTCACCACACGGCCGGTGATGAACTCCTTGTTGGGAACCACCAGCTCCTGACGGTCCAGGTTGCGGATGGTGGTGGCGCGGATCCGGATGCGGGTCACCTCCCCCCTGGAATCCCCGACGGTGATGAAGTCGCCGACCCGGATCGGCTGCTCGAAGAGCAGGATCAGGCCGGAGACGAAGTTGGCGAAGATCTCCTGCAGGCCGAAGCCGAGTCCAAGAGACACGGCGGCGAGGAGCCACTGCACCTTGGACCAACCGATGCCCACCAGGGCAAAGCTCATGACGATGCCCACTCCGACGATGCCATACTGAACGAGAGTCGCAGCCGCGTACTGGTTGCCCGGCATCATGCGCCGGAACAGGGTGAGCTTGAGAAAGCCGGGAAGGTTGCTCGCCGCCACGATGGTCAGCAGCACGGTGACCAGCGACAACAGCAGGTCGGCGAGGGTGACGTCCACCGACCACAGCTTCACCTCCCGCAGCGACAGGGCCGGAAACACGCCGGCCCAGATCGCCACCACGCCGAGGATGCCGACGACCACCAGCACCGTGGAGATCAGCTTGCGTGTCTGCGTGTCCACCTGGACCACGTCGAGCTGATCGCCTGGCTCCGGGGACGCCTCTTCGGAACCCTCCTCGCCTTGAGCCTGCCGCTGGGCCAGGAGCTGCTGCTTGCGCTGCTCGAAGATCAGGCTGCGCTTGGTGGTCAGGCGCCAGCGGGTGATCAAGGCGCTCAGCACCAGGAGTGCCAGGAGCAGGCCGAGGGTCGTGAGCACCCGCGCAGTCAGCTGCACGGCGGTGAAGTAGTAGCCGCTCGCCGCCATCCCGGCCAGGGCGACGGGCGTCGCGACTGCCAGCAGGAACACCGAGGTGCGGGCGCCGCGGAGCATCGGCGTCATCACCAGGCCCGACCCCGGAGACAACAGGCCGCCGCGTGGTCGGAACAACGGCCACAGGACCAACAGCATGAGCACCATGGCGGCGATGAAACCGGTCCTGCCCAGTAGCCTCGTGCCACCGGTGTGACCGCACACCAGCACCAGCCACAGCAGGGGTGCCCCGAAGAGCGTCGCCAGCACCGCGCTCCTCCGCAGCAGTCGGACGGTGAGCGCCGTCCACTTGAAATGACTCTCCGCCAACCCTTGCCGACCCACGACCTGGCGGATCAGGCCCACCAGGAACAGGAACACCGCCGTCCACCGGAACGCCCTGGCGGCTTCCACTGCCGGGAATTGCACTCCATCCACGCTCCGGAACAGGAGCCACGGCGCCGACAGCATCAGGGGGAAGGGCAGGGCAAGCACCAGGGTGATCCCGAGGGCCGCCAACGTGGGCGCGAAAACCCGCGCGGTGCCCTTGGCGGCCCGCGCACCGAGCTCCTCCCGGAAGCGACGGAGTCGACCCCTGAGGAGCCAGGCGAGCGCTGCCAACGCCAGGACCAGTGACGCCCAGATTCCCGCGGTGGAGAAGCCCGCACGGACGGCTGTGTCCACATCGGACCAGCCGCGCAGGGCGCCGAACCACTCGCCAAGGGCGACCACCCAGTCCAAGGACCAGACCGGGATGTTGCTGCGGATCCAGAGGATCTTCTCGTCGAGGAACACCTCGAACTCCTCGACGATGGCCAGGAGCGACCGGCTCGCTGTGTCCAGCTCCAGGAACTTCTGGGAGAGCTGGTTGGCAGTCTGGGAGAACCGGTCCAGGGCCTGTTGCCGATTCAGGAAGACCTCTTCCGCATCCGCGCGCAGGATCGCCTTTTCGCTCTCGTTGGCGGCATCGCTGGCCTGCAGCACGCTGGCCACGAACTCCGCCTTGTCGGTCTTCGGCAGCTTCTCGAGGTCCGAGAACAGCTCGCGGCTCTCGGCGGTCCATCGCTGCCGCTTGAGCCTGTAGACCGATGGGCTTGGGAGGTTCGCTCTCTCGCGCCGGAGGGAATCGCCAAGCAGCTCGGTAAGGCCCCACTGCCTGACGTTGGACTGGCTGTCCTTGAAGCTCTTCTGGACCCGTTCGAGCTCCCGGTTCAGGTCGCGCAGCTGCCACTCGGCGTCGGACAGCCTCGCCGACCAACGACCCCAGCGACGGGCATACTCGGCGGCCTTCTCACCGGCCTCCCGGAGGACCTCGTTGTCGCTCCGTCTGGCCCTGCGCTTGGCCTCGTCCGCGGCTTGCGCAACCTCCGCCTGCTGTCGCCTGCGCACCTCCCCTCCCAACAGCTCCATCCGTTCCCGTGCCTCGCGATCCTGCTTCTGAGCCAGCTCCCGCTCCAGAACGAGGAGCTCGCTCGCGAGGCCGAAGGTGTCCAGCTCCGCCTTCAGGGCTTCCAGCTCGACTCTGGCCTGGCGCTCGCGTGCCGCGGCCAGGGTCTGCTGGGCCGCGGCGAGGAGCGGGTCCTCGATCGCCTTCGCAGTCTGCACCCGCTCCTCGGACTGCCGGACTCGAGCCTCGGCGCCGACGATCTCCTGGGGCAACGTCTTCTGTCGCTCGGCGCGCGTCCGGATCTCGTCGTCCAGCAGCTGGAGCTTGCGGGCCGCCGCGCCGCTGGCGGTCTGCGCCTGCTGGAGGTCGACGGAGAGCGCGTCCGTCGTCCGCCGCTGCAGGTTCTGTCTCGTAGGCTGCACGGCAACCACCGCCAGTTCCTGCTTGAGGCTGGCCCGTTTCTCTGCAGCTCCGCTCTTGAGGGACGTGAGCCTGTCCCGGGTGGCCTGTGCCTTCGCAACCTCCTTGAGTGCCACCAACGCATCCCCGTACGCGCTCTGCAGCGGTGTCCTGGCTGCCTCCTCGAGGGACTTGTCGTCCTTCAGCTTCTGAAGGCGACCCTCCACCTCGGAAACGCTCAGCCTGTCGCCGGTCAGGGGGATCTTCAGCTCGGGATCCTGGGGCGCCGCCGCCAACACGGCGGACAGACCCAGGACGGTTGCGATCGCATGCCGCAGAAACATGGTTCTAGCTCATATCAACCAACCCTGGAAAACAACAGCCAACCCCAGGAAGGCAAAGAAGCCGACCACGTCGGTCACCGTTGTCAGGATGATGCTCGAGCACTGCGCAGGGTCCCAGCCGAGGGACTTCATCAACACCGGGATGGCAGCGCC
>QJVU01000668.1 GCA_003235605.1 Planctomycetota bacterium
AGGTGCCCTTCGGTGAGGTGCTGGCGTACGACAGCGCCCATTTTCCGGCACCTCGGCCGGGTTTTCTCGAGCAGTGGATTCGGCAGCCGGGCGCGCGGGCGCTCGGTGCGCTGGCCGGTGGTCAGCTGGCGGGCTACGGGGTCGTCCGCCCCTGTCGTAGCGGGTTTAAGATCGGTCCCTTGTTCGCCGCCGATGCGCAGGTAGCCGAGCGCCTGTTCCAGGGCCTGGGAGACCATGCCGCGGGTGAGCCCCTGTTTCTGGATGTGCCGGAGGTCAACGCCGAGGCCCTGGCCCTCGCCCGACGGCACGGCATGCGGGAGGTCTTCGGCTGTGCGCGTATGTACTCGGGGCCGGCGCCGTTGCTGCCGATCGCGGATATCTTCGGCGTGACCACCTTCGAGCTGGGCTGAGCCGGGGCTCATGGGGAGCGACGGGTATCCGCGGGACCTGCTGGGGTACGGGCGCCACCCGCCCCATCCCCAATGGCCGGGGGGCGCCCGCGTTGCGCTGCAGTTCGTCCTCAATGTGGAGGAGGGAGGCGAGCGCACGGTGCTTAACGGCGATGCCGGCTCCGAGACCTACCTGGGCGAGATCCCCGGTGCGGCCCAGGTGCTGGGGCAGCGCAGCAGCAGCATGGAGAGCCTCTTCGACTACGGCGCGCGGGCGGGATTCTGGCGCGTCCTGCGCCTGTTCGAGGAGCGGCGGCTGCCCCTGACCGCCTTCGTCGTGGGGCGGGCCTTGGAGCTGAATCCGGAGGCAGGGAGGGCACTCGCGGAGGGCGGTCACGAGGTGGCGGGGCACGCCTACCGCTGGATCGACTACCGTAGCGTCCCCGAGGCGGTGGAGCGCGAGCACATCCGGCGTACGGTAGCCGCCATTGCCGAGGCCACCGGCAGCCGTCCCGCCGGCTGGTACACCGGACGCGTGAGCCCGAACACCCGCCGGCTGCTCGTGGAGGAGGGCGGCTTCCTGTACGACTCCGACGCCTACAGCGACGACCTGCCGTTCTGGGTCCGGGTGGGGGAGCGCCCCCATCTGGTGATCCCCTACACTCTCGTCAACAACGATCTGAGGTTCGTGGTGGCACCGGGATTCGCTTCGGGCGAGGACTTTTTTCAGGGGCTCAGAGGCGGACTCGATCTGCTCTGGGACGAGGGGGAAAGGGCTCCCCGCATGATGAGCGTGGGGCTGCACGGCCGCTTCAGCGGGCACCCCTCACGCGCCGCGGGGCTGGCGCGGTTTCTCGACTACGTGGCTGCAAAAGACCGAGTCTGGATCTGTCGCCGGCGCGACATCGCCGATCACTGGCGAGCGGTACACCCCCCGCGCCGCGAAGGCTGAATGCCTCTCGAGGGCGGAGCCGTGCGCCCTCTCCGGCTCAGATGTGGTGGCTGAAGCTTCCCCGCTCGGCGTGCGCCATGAGCTCGTGGAAATGGCGTCCGGTCACGTGGACGACCGACTCGTGGTCGCCGGACTCGAAAAAGACGCTCTCCTGGTCGCCGAGGCTGGTGTCCCAGACGGTCTGGATGCCGTAGGCGCTGCCAATGGGGGGCACGGCTCCCGGCTCGCAGTCGGGAAACAGCTCCTTGAGCTCGTCTTCCGTGGCCATCTCCATGTCTCGCTTGAGCTTTCGATTCAGGGTCGCAAGCTCGATGTGGTAGTCGGACGGTACCACCACCAGCAGATAGCCGCTCGCGTCTTTCAGCACGACTCCCTTGGCCAGGCAGTCGCCGGGGATGTGGGCCGCCTCGGCCGTCTCCATGCTCGAGCCGGTGCGGGGGTGCTTGCGCAGGGAATACTTGGCTTCTTGCTGCTTGAGGTAGGCCTGGAGTGTTGGTGCTATCGACATCGTTCGCTTCCTTCCCAGTGAGAAGAGGTTGGCTTGATTATTGTCTTTGTTAGCTGTTCGCACATAGGGTAATACGCTCGCCGGAGCGCGGCAACGCCGGGCTCGCCGTGCTTGTGGCGCCATGGGAATGCCGTGATACACTTCGGCGCGCACGGGCGCGGCGGGAGCTTCCTGGCGGCCTTCGGTTGGCATCTTTCTTCTTTCGAGCACGAGAGAAAACCAATGACAGCTTCCTACGACGCCGCGGCGATTGAAGTCCTCAGCGGTCTTGAGCCGGTGCGCAAGCGCCCGGGCATGTACACCGACACCACCCGACCGAACCACCTGGCGCAAGAGGTCATCGACAACAGTATCGACGAGGCGGTGGCCGGGTTCGCGACCCGCGTCGACGTGACCCTGTTCAAGGACGGATCCCTGGAGGTCCAGGACAACGGGCGCGGCATGCCGGTGGACCTGCATCCCGTGGAGGGGCTGCCGGGGGTGGAGGTGATTCTTACCAAGCTGCATGCCGGCGGCAAGTTCTCGGACAAGAACTACCGCTTTTCCGGCGGTCTCCATGGTGTAGGGGTCTCGGTGGTGAACGCCCTGTCGCGCCACTTGGAGGTCTGGGTCAAGCGGGACGGGGCCGAGTACAACATGGCGTTCGCCAACGGCGACAAGATCTCGGACCTTGAGGAGGTCGGCAAGGTGGGCCGCAGCAACCGGGGCACGCGCCTGCGCTTTTGGCCCGACCCGACGTTCTTCGACTCTCCCAAGTTCTCCGTGCGTCAGCTGCTGCACGTGCTGCGGGCCAAGGCCGTTCTCTGTCCGGGGCTGCAGGTCTCGTTCTTCGACGAGAGCAGCGGCGACAAGGTGGAATGGTGCTACGAGGACGGGCTCAAGGACTACCTGCTGGACGCCCTGCAAGGACAGCCCATCCTGCCGGAGGATCCGTTCATCGGCTCCATGCAAGGCCGCAACGAGGCGGCCGATTGGGCAGTTGTGTGGCTGCCGGAGTCGGGCGAGCTGGTCACCGAGAGCTATGTGAACCTGATCCCCACCTCCCAGGGTGGCACCCACGTCAACGGGCTGCGCGCCGGACTCACCGAGGCGGTGCGCGAGTTCTGCGAGTTCCGCAATCTGCTCCCCCGGGGGGTCAAGCTGATCCCCGAGGACGTCTGGAGCCGGTGCGGCTATATCCTTTCGGTGAAGCTGCTGGACCCCCAGTTCTCGGGGCAGACCAAGGAGCGGCTGTCCTCCCGGGAGTGTGCGGCCTTCGTCTCCGGGGTCGTGAAGGACGCCTTCAGCCTGTGGCTCAACCAGCACACCGAGGCGGGTGAGCGCATCGCGGAGCTGGCGATCGGCGCCGCTCAGACGCGCCTGCGGGCGGGACGCAAGGTGATCCGGAAGAAGGTCACCCAAGGGCCGGCCCTGCCGGGCAAGCTGGCGGACTGCACCACCCTGGACCCGGTGCGCAGCGAGCTTTTCCTGGTGGAAGGAGACTCCGCCGGCGGCTCCGCCAAGCAGGCCCGGGATCGGGAGTTCCAGGCCATCATGCCCCTGAGGGGCAAGATCCTCAACACCTGGGAGGTGGACTCCCAGGAGATCCTGGCATCCCAGGAGGTCCACGACATCTCCGTGGCCATCGGCGTGGATCCGGGCTCCCGGGACCTCTCCCGGATGCGCTTCGGGAAGATCTGTATCCTCGCCGACGCGGATTCGGACGGGCTGCACATCGCGACCCTGCTGTGTGCCTTGTTCCTGCGTCATTTCCCGGTGCTGGTGGAGACCGGCCACATCTTTGTCGCCATGCCGCCTCTATACCGCATCGATGTGGGCAAGCAGGTCTTCTACGCCCTGGACGACGCCGAGCGAGAGGGCGTGCTCGACCGCATCGCCGCGGAGAAGATCAAGGGCAAGGTGAGCGTGCAGCGCTTCAAGGGCCTGGGCGAGATGAATCCCCCGCAGCTGCGGGAGACCACCATCCATCCCGACACCCGGCGGCTGGTTCAGCTCACCATCGAGCCGGACGACAAGAGTGGCTCGGTCATGGACATGCTGCTGTCCAAGAAACGGGCTGCCGATCGCCGCGCCTGGCTGCAGGAGAAGGGGGATCTGGCGGAGGTGTGAGCCGGTTTCTCATGGCTCCCCGGAAATTCGGGAGCTTTCCGTCTGTCTCCCGGGCATCGCCCGGACAAGTCCCCGCGCAGGGTCCACAATAGTAGGCAGCCATGCCTTTTCCATCTGTCCGTTTCGGTCTCTTCGCCGTCTTTGCCCTGCTCGGGGCCTACGCCCAGATTGCCCAGGCCCTGTTGGTCCGCGAGAGCCTGGTGGTGTTCTACGGTAACGAGGTCACCCTGGGTGCATTTTTCGGCTGCTGGCTGTTCTGGCTGGCCGCCGGGTCCTGGATCATGGCTCGGGGACGCGGGCATGCCTGGACGCAGCGGCCGCTGCCCTGGCTGGGAGGGGGTCTCTTGGTCCTGCCGGTGCTGCTGGCGCTGCAGATCCTGCTGCTGCGGGGAGTGCGCCTGGTGCTGGACATCTCGCCCAGCGAGTTCATCCCCTTGGGGCAGATGTTTCTTGCCACCCTGCTCCTTTCGATGCCCACTGGGCTTGCCCTCGGCATCGCCTTTCCCCTGGCCTGCCGGGCCTTGAGATCCACGC
>QJVU01000487.1 GCA_003235605.1 Planctomycetota bacterium
GCGCCTGAAGCCAGAGCTCGAGTCCAAGGAGCGGCTGCGTGCCTTGGAGCCCTACCACCAGGCGCTGGCAGTGCGGGTGCACCACCAGCTGCAGCTCTCGACCCGAGCCAACTGGCTCTCCCGAAATCTGTTTCGTCAGCATCGTGAATCCGTCTGGGCCTGGTATCTCCGGATACTCGCCCTGACCAACCGCGGCCTCTGGTTTGATGCTCTGCGGATGGTGCGGTCCCCCGATGCACCCAAACCCAAGGACGAGTTCGAAGCGATCGTCTGGTGCTCGGCTCGAGTCATGGTCCATGACCAGGCCCGCGACTTTCGGACTGCCGAGCGGGCCATCGACGAGATCTTCGAGATCTGGCCTGACCACCGCTGGGGGGTGGTCGACCTGGCCTGGCACCATTTTCGGCGGGACCGTGTCGAGCAGGCTCTGGCCTACTGCGAGGAGCAGCTTCACAAACCGGAGCTGTATGGCTACCAGGTGCTCAGGCACTCGCACTGCTACATCCTGCACGAAAGCAGCAACGTACCAGGTCATGTCGAAAGGGCCATCGAGGCCTACGCCCGTGCATCCGCCGAGTTCCAGGCTCCACATCTGACGCTTGGTCACGCCCATGTGCTCATCGAAGCAGGACGCTTCGCTGAGGGCCGCCGCCTGCTGGAGTCCTTCTCCGAGCGCTTTCCGATCTTCACCGAGAAGCAGCTCTCGGGCGTCCATCACAAGCTCGTCTTCGTCTGTCGCCAGCTTGGCGATGACGACGCCGCGCTGGCGTATGCGCGGCGTGTGGGGAAGCGGGCGGTGAACCTGACGGAGCGGCTGGCCACCCACTGCGAGAGCCCAGGCCGCGACCGGCGTAGGCGCGTGCAACTGCAGGTGCCGTTCGTCCGTCAGGCCTACATGACCTGCGCGCCGGCGACCCTGAGCTCGATCCTGGCCTACTTCGAGACACCGGTTGACCAGGCGTCCATTGCGGACGAGATCACCTACGACGGTACCACGGATTACAAGAAGCGACAGTGGTGCGCAGACAACGATCTCGTTCTCCGGTTCTTTCAATTCACACCCGAGGTGGGTCGCAATCTGATCGACCGCGGTCTTCCCTTCACCTTGAGCACCCACGCGCCCGGGAGCTCTCACATGCAGGGGGTGATCGGCTACGACACCGCCCTCGGTACCTGGCTGCTCAGGGAGCCCGGACACCATGCTCTGGTGGAGGTCGACGAGGAAGATCTGCTCAAGAACCTCGCGGCACGCGGTGGCCAGTGTGCGCTGGTTCTGCCGAAGAGCCTGGCTGCCCAGATGCCGGTCGACAAGCTGCCGTACGAAGACGAGAGCATGGCAGGGGTCGATCTCAGCCAGGCGGTCCACAATGCACGGCTTGCCGAGGCAGAGCAGCACCTCGCGCGGTTGTCACACCTCTCGGCAGGGCCTTTGCGGTGGAATGCCCAGCGCATGCTGTCCAGTGCCCGGGAAGATCATTTCGCCACCCTGGCGATCACGCGAGAACAGTTCGAGAGGTTTCCCGAGGATGCGCTTGCCGGACACCTGCTGGCTCGTGACCTGGATCGCGCCTCCTTGGACGAAGAGTGCCTGGCGTTTCTCGAGGACCAGGTCCACAAGGAGCACGCTACGCCGCTTCTGGCGTTGGATCTCGCCGAACGCATCCGCGAGCATGCTCCCCGACGTGACCGGGCCCGCAGCCTGGTGCGCAGCGCCTCACGACGGATGCGTGAGCGGGGCGACCCGGTGCGGGTCATGGCGAACATTTGCTGGGACGACATCGGAGACCGGGAGTTCGCGCTCGAGCTCTACCGCATAGCTGCGGCGATGGTGCCGCACGATGAGTCGCTCGCGCTTGCCTACTTCCGGGCCTGCAACATGCTCGGTCGCTCGGGCGAAGGGATGCAGTATCTGCGTGAGCGCTGGGAGTCTCTTGGAGAAGGGGGAGGGAGTGCGTTGCCGTCGGGCACGCTGGCAACCGCCCTCGCAGAGATACACCGTGGCAAGGAGGCGGAAGAGGCGCTCCGTGGCGGACTCCGCGTCGAGGAACATCCGTGGATCAGGGCGAAGCTGTTCGAACAGCTGCTCGAGAATGGAAACCTGGCGGAGGCAGATCGTCTGCTGGGGGAGAGCGAGGACAAGCTGCTGCCGGTCACGTTCCTGCGTTGTCGCTTCGAGTTGATGGAAGCGCTGGGACGAAAGCAGGAAGCGCTCGAAGCGATCTCCGAGGCGCGACGCCTGAGCCCGCAGGACGCCTATGCTGCGTCGCACTGTCTGAGGTTGCAGCTCGAGGTCCACGGTGCCGAGCGGGCTCGCGAGGAGGCTCTCGCCCTCGCTGCCGACAACGAGCGGTTTCCCAACCTCGTGCGCCAGTCGTACGAAATGCTGTGCAGGCTCGGCAACTGGAGCGAGGCAGAGCGCATGCTGCGCGACCTCGTGAAGAACCATCCGAACCAGTCCTGGCTATGGGGCTTGCTTGGTCGCCACCTCATCGAGAGGGGTCGCACCGAGGAAGGGCTCGAGTGGACGGCGCGGGCCCTGGAGGCAATGCCGGACTCCGTGGCCTCCCTGTACGATTTCGCCGACGCCAAGGCCCAGTCAGGAGACCGTGCGGCCCCTGCGGAAGCGCTGCGCCGTTCGATGTCGCTCGCGCCGGCCCGGCTGTTCCCGATTCGCCTGCTTCTGCAGCTGGCCACCTCGCCCGAAGAGGAAGAGGCCGAACTGGAGTTCATCGCCGACCAGTTCCTGAGGCAGTGTCCGGATGCCGCCTCGCTGGCGGAGCTCCTGCAGCGGGCAACGAGGGTGTGGCCCGAGGAGCGGATTCGCGACCTGTTCACGCGTCTGGGCGAGGAGTTCCCTGGCACCCCCACCCCCGAGGAGGTCCTTTGCCGGCACTTGATGGAGAAGGGAGACTTCCACAGCGCTCATGAGGTCGCGGTGCGACTCCACGCGCAGTGTCCGTGGCGGGAGGAGCCGGTCCTCATCCTGGCTCGGTGCCTGCGCGAGCTCGACCGCAGTGAGGAGTCGCGCAGGATCCTCGAAGGCGTGCTCGCAACACGGCCCGCGCTGGCGCGCCTCTGGGTCGATCTGGGAGAGCAGTTCCAGGAAGCCGGCGACCTGTCGAACGCCGAAAGGGTCTACCGCGAAGGCATCGCGGCAAATCCTGGCGACGAGGTTCTTCATGCGATGTTGTCGCGGGTAGCCTGGATGCGAGGCAGGCGCGATGAGGCAATCCAGCTGCTGCGGCGCGCCTGCGATCTTGCACCCTACTACGATTGGGCGTTCCACACCCTGCTCTCGTACCTGCATTTCCTGGACCGGGACGATGAGGCCTTGCAGCTGGCGGCGGCCCGCGCGGACAGGTATCCGACCCGGCCCGAGGTTCAGCGTGCCTATGCGGATGCGCTCCGCGAGGCTGGTCACCACGAGATGTGCGTCGAGGCTCTGCGTCGCGCCCTCGATCGGGACCCACGGCTGGGCGATGCGCGGGTGGATCTGATCCGCGCCCTCGGCAACCTGGGGCGGACCGATGAGGCACGCGCCGTCGTGGAGGAGGGCCTCAAGCTGGTCGGATCGAGCCCTCAGCTGGAAAGTCTGCGAGCGTGGATCCTGCGTCGCGACGGAGATCACCGGACAGCGACCGACGAGCTGCGTCGTGTCCTCGAGCGTCATCCCGACTACCACTCTGGCTGGTCGAGGTACCTCGATTGGTTGGAACAGGACGGCAGGCGCCAGGAGATCCTCGACCTGTACGAAGAGAAGCCAGCTGCGGTCCTCGACCATGCGCCGTTCTGGGGGTGTGCTGCGGACGAGCTGATCCGCGTCGGACGGAAAGAAGAGGGCGAAGCGGCGTTGCGAAAGGCGCTCGAGATCGATGACGACTACAACTGGGCACGCAATCGGCTTGCCGGGCTCCTGCATGACGCTGGCCGGGTCACGGAGGAAGCAGATGTGTACTCCAGGTTTCAGGATCCGGATGCGGTTTCCGAGCTGGAGGCGGCGCGCGTGGTGCGCAGCGCCTGTGCATGCCGGGACCCGAAACGGGCGGCGGCCTTCTATGCGCGGCTGCTGCGAGAGCCGGACATCGACATGGATGCACTGCGCATGGCCGCCGGCGCGATGCACGCCCTCGATCCCTCCCTGCGCAAACGGGTGGAGACAGCAGCCGTGGCGCGAGACAACACGCCGGTCACGGGGATCAACCGACTGTTGCTCTACGCGATGAGGGGTCGGCGCAGTCCGTTCTTCACGCGGTTGAGCAGCATGTACGCAAGAGGCGGGATGGATGCCAAGGCCCTGGCGGAACTCCTCGGCAAGGCCGTGTCCACGCCGCTGGGCAACCAGCTGGCGAAGTGGGTAACCAGGAACCTGCGCCCCCCGGTGAGAGACATCGACCTGGCCGGGGCTGTTGCATTGGTGCTGGCAGGTACCGACGACAAGGCCTGCATCCGCTACGTGTTGCCCACCTTCAACCAGCCGGGCATGCAGGGTT
>QJVU01000432.1 GCA_003235605.1 Planctomycetota bacterium
CGAGGACGAGACCGATCTCTCCAAGGTGGAGCTGGACATGGGCCTGTTCGAGGCCGCCGCGTCAGGCTGGCTCGCCGAGGCGGGCCCGGTGCTCACCGGCAGAGAGGTCAGGATGCTGCCCGAGGCCTGTCCGGCCATGACCCTGATGATCGGGGTGCGGTTCCTCACCGACTACATCCTCGGGGACACCTACTTCCACACCCAGCGGCCCGGCCAGAACCTGGACCGGGCACGGGTGCAGTTTGCCCTGGTGGAGTCCATGGAGCGCGAGGCCGGCGCGATGCAGGACGTGGTGCGGTAAAAAGGCTGCCTGTTGCCTGACATGAGAGCCACCACCAGGACCCTGTTGCCGTCCATGCGGAGTAGACGGCTCGAGCTGTTGCTCGTCGTGGTCCTGTCCCACGGAGCGACGTGGGCCCAGGAATCCGCACCGGCGAGCAGAGCGACCACGGCGACCAGGGCGACCAGCGCGTCGACCCGCACCGGCAAGGACCTCATCGCCTTCGTCGCCAAGACCACCACGCCGAACCCGCACAGCGGCCACGGCGACAAGGCCATCTACGTGATCCGACCCGACGGCAGCGACCGGCGCGAGGTGTTGAGCGGCATCTACTCGTGGTACGACCCCTTCACACTGCACTGGCTTCCCGGTTCCCGCGGGTTCGTGGCCAGCGTGGACGTGCCCCAGGAAACACGGATGGGCATGGGCACGTTTCCATCCATCTGGGTGGCTCGCGTGGACCGTGCGGCGCATGGTGCCGAGAGCCGCTACGTCCTCGAGCTGGGCAACTCCCTGTCGGAGTTCGCCCTTTCCCCGGACGGGGATCTCGTGGCATGCGTGCGCTACCACGGTGCCGGCGGGTCGGACATCGACATCGCTTCGGTGAAGGACCGCAAGCAGCGGTTCGGCACCGAGGGCTTCTGGAAGGTATGGGAGCCGTGCTGGTCACCAGACGGCAAGACCGTGGTCTTCCGGGGTGGGCTGCGTGACGGCGGGCGATACGTTTCCGGAAGCGGCGGTCTCTACCGCCTGGACGTGGCCACCGGGAAACACGAGCGCTTCGCGGAGGACTACTCGTTCCCGACGTTCCTGCCTGGCGGGAAGACGCTGCTGGTGATGGAGTACACCTGGCCGCCTGCGCCGAAGAAGATCTACCTCCTGGATCTCGTCTCGAGGACGACCAACGAGGTGGCCCACGGTGCAGCACCGGTGGCGCCGGCCCTGTCCCGCGACGGACGCCGACTGGCCTTCGTTCTTGCCGACCCGCAGGACATCAAGGGCTCCGATCAGATCATGGTGGTGGCGATGGACGGTGGCAAACCGCGCAAGGTGGCCCGTGGCGTCACGCCGACGTGGTCCCCGGACGGCGGGCGGCTGGCGTATGAGCGGGCCGGGATCGTCTATGTCCACGACCTGGGCCGCGGCACCGAACGGGAGCTCGTCGAGGGCCAACACCCGGTCTGGTCCCGGTAGCCGGCCCCCCGGCCCTAGGGAACGTACTCGTAGGCCCCGATATCGATTCCCGCCCCCTGGGGTCGCTTGGTGCCATCGAGGTCCTCGGCAGGAGCGCCCTGGCTCGTCCCGGAGTCGATCGCCGGGGATCCGGCGCGCAGGCGGAAGTCGTTCCCTGCTTCGTCCAGGAAACGGGGGTTGCCGCCGACCAGGTTGTTGGCCTCGGTCGCGAGGTTGTTCCGGTCGAGATAGCTCTTGAGGATGTTGTTGCGCACCACGACCCCGCTGACCAGCTCGTCGGTGTTGAGGTCGAGACCGTTGCGCCCGCAGTCCCAGAACGTGTTGTTGGTGAACTCGATGTTCCAGAACTGGCCGGGGTTTGCCGCAGCGGCCGGGTGATCGAAGATGAAGACGCAGTCGTCGCGAATGTTGTAGAACAGGTTGTTGTACACGCGGATGTTGTATACGTCTTGGCCGCCCTCGCTCATGATGGCGAAGCCGTTAACCACGTTGTAGGCGACGTTGGCGTAGACATCGATGTCGTGGGTCGGACTCTTGTACTTGGCACGCCCTCCGCCATCGATGTAGTAGGCGCGACGCTGGATGTCGTGGATCACGTTGTGATGGATGCTGCCAAAGGCGCAGCCCTCCTTGATGTCGATCCCCTCGCCGCCGTTGGCGCCGCTTCCGCCGTTCCGGATCAGGTTGTAGCTGATCTCGAAGTTCTCGACTCCGTTGGCCAGGGTGATCTGCTCGTTGTAGCCCCCGTCGGTCCCTCGCTCGATCGTGTTGCCCTCGATGAGCAGTCCGAGGATGCGGCGAAAGTCGCCGGGGTCCTGCTGCCAGGACACGCCCCAGATCGAGATCGCCGAGCCATAGGTGTGGTCGATGTGGTTCCGGGCAATGACGATGTCGCGGATCGCCGGTCCATTCAGGATGCCCCGGATGGCGACGCCGTTCTGGTCTCCGCTTCCACCCACGCATTCCTCGATGCGGAACCCGTAGATGCCGATGTGACTCTGGCCAAGCGCCTTGACACCCCTGGTTCGCAGGACCACCGTGTCCTTGGGATAGGCGGCGAAGTTGATTCGGCGGTCCGGTTGCCCGGATACGCGAATGTTCAGCCCTTCGGTGTAGACCCCGGTGCGCACCCAGACCGTCTCTCCCGGCACCGCAGAAGTCGTCGCTTTCTGGAGGGTGCGCCAGGGCTCGGCCGCCGTACCGTCGTTGTCGTCCGAGGCCTTGGGATGACCAGGATCGACAAACCGCTCGGGGCCGGTGCCCGGCTCCGGGCCGGTGCCCGGCTCAGGACCACCGCTCCGCCGCGGATCCGTGCCCTCCGTAGGGCTGGCGCTGGAACTGCACGCGGTCGTCCCCAGCAGGATCAGACCGGTCAGGATCAGATGACCCAGGGCCAAGCGCCCCAGGACTCGATGACCCAGTACCAGGCGACCCTGGATCCAACGACCCACGGTCGTATGAAGAACACTCCCTTTCGCGTGTGATCTCATCGTGGACCTCCGTTCGGCGGCGCGCGCGGCGTCCGCACACCAGGAGTTCCATCGTGTCGCGACCGGGCTTCCTGGAGCCGATCGTCCAGGTCTTCGACACTCCTATCGCACGGTGCGTTGGCAAGGGCTGTTGGATCGACGAGCTACGGACGGTCGTGCTTCCCCGGCTCGCAGTGTCCCGGGTCGATCCTCCGCGAGCGGCTGGCTCTGACGAGCCAGCAGCGTCGTCTGGCAGCAGTCGCCTGGCAGTGCCCTAGTAGTACTTGTAGAGCGTGATCGGGTTGACTTCCCATCGCGTATCCAGGCTCATCGCCTTGGTGTTGGAGATCGACGAGGAGATGGACAGCTTCCGTGGTGTCGGAGCCGGCTTGGGTGCGATTCTGTGCGACTGCGCGGTGCTCAAACTGCAGATGCCGTTGCCCGAGTGGAGCCACGCTGCCTGGCTCCAGACTGTCCGCTGGTTCCAGTCACTGCTCCATGGGAAGACGATCGGGTTGTAGGCGGAACCCCTGCTGTCGCTGCAGAGGACGAAGGCGTTGAACGGCAACGTGACATCCAGGTAGAGCCGATTGCAGCCGGCTCCGATGTCCAGGCCGGGCACCTCACCGGCGAGCCCGACGCCGAGGACGACTTTGCTGTCGGCGGCTAGATAGCGCGCAGAGCACACCAGGTTGACCTTGCCGCGCATCGCAGGCACC
The DNA here is from genome assembly GCA_003235605.1 of Planctomycetota bacterium. The sequence continues at coordinate 3,663 of QJVU01000432.1, forward strand.
AGGACGGTGTCTGCGTGGGTCTGGCTGCTGATCACGGCGCTGGCGGCATAGGAGCCGCGACCATAGGCAGACGGATCGCCGCAGCGCGACGTGCCGGTTGCGTACGTGGTGCTGGATCCCTCGGCTCGTTCCACGTAGTAGACCGCATCCAGGTAGTACGCCAGCGACCAGGTCTGGGGCCGGTTCGTGCTCATGGTCAGGTCGCCCCCGGAGAACTGGTAGTCCAGCAACAGGTCGCTGGTGCCCGCGAACATGTACGGCGACGAGAACCGGAAGGCCAGGCTGGGTAGCCAGGGACGCGGCTTCCCGGTGCCCTTGAGCGTGGGCCAAGACACGGCTCCGGCGAATACCTGCTGAGGCGTGGACGTCGCGTTGGCAGCGAACGTCACGGACACCCTGTCGTAGTCGCACTCCGCCAATGAGAGCTGGACCTTCTTCCAAGTCCGCTCCCAGCACGTGTAGTTGAAGGCATGGTCGATGCGGTAGCCGACCTCCGTGATGCTCATCTTCTTGCCCCGCAACTCCCCGTCCACGGACTGGTAGCGACCTGCGCTGTCGCGGCCGAGTGCCCAACAATAGCCGTTCTGATTCGGGGCACCCTTGTAGCCCATGCCCTCCGTGCCGAGGTAGCCGGCGGGCGTCGTCAACATGCTCTGGGCGCCAAGGGCACCGGCTGGGACGAGGATCAGAGGGAACATCGAGGACAGGACGAGGTTCTTCATCGCGAGGCTCCGTGTCGAGACCGGGCAGGGTTTCACGGGTTGGGATGCGAGCCGGCAACAAGCGGACCGGCGACCCAGTGGTTCGTCTCCTCACGCAGT
>QJVU01000430.1 GCA_003235605.1 Planctomycetota bacterium
CTGCCGTTTCCTGTGTGAAGTTGGCCGACGCCCCCGGCTAGGCCGCACGCGCCCCCGGCAAGGCCCGGAGCGGCCACGAGGCAGTGTCTCGAAACGGGACGCCCGTACGTTCGCCTCTGAGCGGCGTTTGGGGGCGAAGACCGCCTGCGCAGTTGGGAAGCAATGCTCGTCCCCGTGGCGCCGCGGGGAGAAACTGAGCGCTGCCGCCAAGCTCCCTGCTCACCCATGAGGCACAGGCTGATCTACCGGATCGATGACGTTCCCCCGTTCTGGGAGACCCTGGGCCTGGGGTTCCAGCACTACCTCACGATGTTCGGCGCCACTGTGGCGATCCCTCTGGCCCTCTCCGAGAGGCTCGGGATGCAGGGCGATCCGGTGGCGATGGGCTGGCTCATCGGGACGATGTTCTTCGTCAGCGGCATCACCACGTTGCTGCAGACGACCTGGGGCAACCGGCTGCCATTGGTGCAGGGGGGAACGTTTTCGTTCCTGCAGCCGGCGTTCACGATCTGCGCCATGGCGGGCCTGGCGGATGCCGGCTGGGAGGTGCGGCTGCAGCACCTCCAGGGCGCAGTCATCATCGGCTCCTTGTTCGAGATCTGCATCGGCTACACGGGGCTGGTCGGAACGCTCCTGCGGTTCATCGGCCCCATCACGATCGCTCCGACCATTGCTCTGATCGGGCTGGCGCTGTTCAAGCTGGGGGCACCCCGAGCCGGCGAGGACTGGTGGATCGGCGGCCTGACCATCGTGCTCATCGTCCTGTTCAGTCAGTACATGCGCCGCACCCACCGGGCCTTCGAGCTCTTCCCGATCATGCTCGGCATCCTCGCGGCTTGGCTGGTCGCCTGGCTGCTTACGTTGGCCGGTGTCTTCGGCGAGGGCCACCCGTCCCGCGTCACGGGCGAGAGCCTGGCGCAGGCTCCATGGTTCCGCTTGCCCCTGCCGTTTCAGTGGGGCCTGCCCGAGTTCAGTGTCGCCGCCACCGTCGGCATGCTCTCCGGCTATCTTGCATCGGTTGTCGAGTCGATCGGGGACTACTTCGCCTGCGCACGTCTGGCGGGTGCGCCTCCGCCGGACTCCACGACGGTCAGCCGCGGCATCGGCATGGAAGGGATCGGTTGCCTGGTTGCGGGGATCTTCGGCACCGGCAACGGCACCACCTCCTACAGCGAGAACATCGGCGCCATCGGCCTCACCAGGGTCGGGAGCCGACGCGTCGTGCAGGTGGGCGCCGTCCTGATGATCGGGCTGGCTATGTTCGGCAAGTTCGGCGGGCTGTTCACGACGATCCCTGGCCCCATCGTGGGCGGAATGTACTGCACGATGTTCGGCATGATCGCCGCAGTCGGGCTCTCCAACCTGCAATTCGTCGACCTCAACTCGGCCCGCAACCTGTTCATCCTCGGACTTGCGCTCTTCATGGGTCTCTCCGTGCCCGAGTACTTCTCGGTACCCGACTCCGCCGAGCCGCGCTTGGGCTTTGCTGAGCCCTGGACATGGGTCTCGGACATCATCACGGCTCTGGGGAAGACCGGCATGGCCGTCGGCGCCCTCGTCGCCCTGGTGCTCGACAACACGATCCCGGGAACGCCGGAAGAACGCGGATTGCATGCCTGGCGGGTGCCCGAGGAGTGACGTGGTGGTTCGGCGATCCCCTGGGGGCTCGCCGCGCATGCCTCCGCCCACTGCCTGTGGCCTACTGTCTGTCGCCCACTGCCTATTGCTGCTTCTTTTCGCCCTTCTCCCCGATGCGGAGCGGCTCCTCCTCCGGCAGAAGCTCCACCTTGGCAGCGCGGATCCTGCTGCGGAACTGGTCGACTGGCCCGGCAAGGAACTCGTTCAACTCGTCGATGCCTTCTTGCAGCCGGGCCTCGGCCCGCTGGATCGCGATGAGTTGGGCCTTCGTCGGCGCATCCCAGGAAGAAGCCAGGGAGCCGTAGGCAGACCGCACCCGTGCGCTGACGCTCTCCTGTCGGGGCGCGATGCCCTGGACATCCTGCGCCCCTCGGAACCTCGCATCGATTGCTTTCAGGTGCTTTTGCAGCTTGTTGGCTTCGTCGAGCAGAGTCTTCCGCTGGGGGTCCTCCTGCTCCGGGTCTGCGGGCGCGAGCTTCTGCTGGATGGTCTGGAGGTCCAGCAGCGTCTTCCGGATCCGCGCAGTGGCCCTTGCCGATGCTTCCACCAGCCTGCCGGCATCCTGGATCGCGTTCCACTTCAGGAGCCGCTCTTCGGGGGGTATGTCCTCGCGGGGGTCAGGGGCTACGCGGACCTCGGTGGTTGCCTCGTGGTTCCGGAATCTGGCGACAATGCGGTACATGCCCGGGGGCACCTCGGGGCCAGCCCGGTCGCGGCGTCGACGGCGCTCGGTGCCCGTTGACGGCGTCCTGGGCAGGCGGAGTCCGTCGCTGCGAAGGGGCCAGACGATCCGGTTGAGACCTCGTTTCACGGGCCGGGTGAATACGCGCACGCGCTTGTCGTGGACGTCGAAGACCTGGATCTCCACCTCGTTGGGCTTGCGCTCGGGCTTCTTGCGGTCTGACTTCTTGGGATCCGGCTCCTTTGCAGTCTCTGCCTCTGAAGTCTCTGCCTTTGCGGCAGCCGCCTTGTTGGTCTTCATCGCGGCGGGAACGACCGTGGGCTTCGGCTCGGCCTCTGCCTTCAACGGCTTCTTCTTGTTCTGCTCGGGGTCCGGATGGTCGAGATCCATGACCCCGATCCAGGCGTTCAACAGGGCACCATAGGGGCGCACCGGGCCCCGGAACTCCCCCGAGCCGGGGAACCGGGCGGCGGCGGTGGGCAGACCGCGAAACTGCTGGGCGGCTGCGACCTCGAACAGGTGGAACGGTTTCGCCAGGGTCGCTGAGTCCAGGCTGCGCAGCGGCCGGATGTCGTCGATAACGAAGGCCGAGCGGCCAAACGTGCCGATCACCAGGTCGTGTTCCCGCGGGTGCACCACCAGCGCCCGCACGGCCACACCGTTCGGCAGACCGTGCTTGTGCTGAAACCAGCTGCTGCCGTCGTCGAGGGAGATGAACAGGCCGAACTCGGTGCCCAGGAACAACAGGTTCCTTTGAACCGGATCCTGCTCGATGCAGTGGGCGTAGCCGTTGATGCTCCCGCTGGCCAGGCTCTTCCAGGTCTTGCCGTGGTCCCGGGTGCAGTAGACGTACGTGGTCCAGTCCGACCGGCGGTGGTTGTCGAACACCGCGTAGGCAGTGCTCGCATCGAACTTGGAAGCCTCGATGTGCGCGCACCACGTGCTCACCGGCAGGCCGGGGATGGCCTGCTCCACGCTCTGCCAGTGCTTGCCACCGTCCCGCGTGACATGCACCCTGCCGTCGTCGGTGCCCACCCAGATCACCCCGCGTTCCACGGCACTGGGGGCGATGGTGAGGATCGAGCAGTAGTTCTCGGCGTTGGTGACGTCCAGGCTCAGCCCACCGCTCTCGTCTTGCTTCTGCCAGGCCTTGTTGTTGGTCGTGAGGTCGGGGCTGATGATCTCCCAGCTGTCGCCGCGGTCCCTCGAGCGGTGCAGGAACTGGCTGCCGTAGTAGATGGTCTTGGCGTCGAAGGGGTCCACGGCGATGCCCGCATTCCAATTGAAGCGCAGCTCGACGCCCTCGGGGCCGTCGGGCCGGATGCCTTTCCTCTCACCGCTGGCCAGCTTCCAACGGGCGAGGTTGCCACCCTGGCTCATCGCATAGCCGACCTTCGCATCGTGCGGGTCTGCCAGCGTGGCAAAACCGTCCCCGAAGAACAGCTCCTGCCAATGGTGGTTGCGGATGCCTCCGGTTTGCCACACCGTCGATGGACCGCGCCAGGATCCGTTGTCCTGCATGCCGCCGTAGATGTTGTAGGGCCGCTCGTTGTCGACGTTGAGATGGTAGAACTGACCGAGCGGCAGGTTGTCGATGAACCGCCAGCTCTTGCCGTGGTCGGTGCTGATGGCGGCGCCGCCGTCATTGCCTTCCCAGATCAGCCTGGGGTTTTGGGGGTGGATCCACATGGCGTGGTGGTCCGGGTGGATACTCGTCCCGCGACCGATGAGCTCCTTGAAGGTCCTCCCGCCATCTTCGGAGTAGGTAACCGACGTGTGCAGGTTGTAGATCCGGTTCGGATCCTTGGGGTCGACGCGGATGTCAGCGTAGTAGAACGGGCGCGGTGCGACGTTGTTCTCTCGGTTCACGGTCTCGAACCTGCGGCCGCCATCGGTGGACTTGAGCAGCGCGCTCCTCTTCGCCTCCACTAGCGCGTAGACGATCCTGGGGTCGGATGCCGCAATGGCCACACCGATGCGGCCCAGGTCCCCCGCGGGCATGCCGTCGTCCTTGCCCCGCCGCTGCCAGGTCCTGCCGCCGTCGTGGGTCACGTAGAGACCCGAGCCTGGTCCGCCGGACTTGAAGGACCAGGGCCAGCGACGGAACTGCCACATGCCGCAGATCAGCTTGTCGGGGTTCTGTGGATCCATGACCAGGTC
>QJVU01000134.1 GCA_003235605.1 Planctomycetota bacterium
GCCCGCGCCACGGTGTCCGGGGAGCGGTGAAGCGCTTCGGGGTGGATGAGGCTCACCCCATCGACAAGCTATGGGAGCAGTTCCCGGTGTTGCTGAGCCACCATGGGCACCTGTTCTACACCCTCGGAGAGCACGAGGAGCGTGACCAGAGGCTCCTGCACGAGCTCAGGAAGATCGCCTTCGAGAAGCGACGCAGCAACCCGCCGGCACATCCGACGGTGACAGATCCGCGGCCGGTTCTGGCGGCCATGCGCCTGATCAAGGATGACCATGAGCTCACGCTCATGAAGGAGGCGGCGCGGATCACGGTGGCCGGTCACCTGCGGGCGATGCGGTTCGTGAGGGCGGGCGTGACGGAGTTCCAGGTACAGGCGGAGATCGAAGCGGAGTTCCGCCGCCAAGGTTCGCCGCGCAACGGCTATCCCTCGATCGTTGCAAGCGGTCCAAACGCCTGCATTCTGCACTATGTCAAGAACGACCGCAGGATGCGCAAGGGCGAGTTGCTGCTGGTCGATGCGGGCGCCGAGTACGAGCAGTACACCGCCGACATCACCCGCACCTATCCGGTGGATGGCACCTTCACACCGGTGCAGAGGACCGTGTATGCCGCGGTGCTCAGCGCCCAGAAGGCCGGCATCCGCGCCATCAAGCCTGGTGCTCCCTGGAACGCTCCGCACAATGCGTGTCTCCGCTCCCTTACCCGCAGCCTGATGCAGATGCGTATCCTGCGAGGCAGGGACTTCAAGAAGCTGCTCAAGAAGGGCGCCTGCCGGAAGTGGTTCATGCACGGCACCAGCCACTGGCTGGGCATGGACGTGCATGATGTCGGTCCCTACCAGGACGCGGAGGAGAAGCCCGAACGCCTGCGGCCGGGGATGGTGCTGACGGTGGAGCCCGGGCTCTACTTCGATCGCCGCGACCAGAGCGTTCCCAAGGAGTTCCGTGGCATCGGTGTCCGCATCGAGGACGACGTCCTGGTCACCCGCGGCGGCAACCGGGTGCTGACAGCGGGGGTACCGAAGGAGATCCGCGAGGTGGAGCAGATCTGCCAGGCAGGGGCTCTCACCGGGGCCAGCGGCGCCGCACGCTGAATCGCTCGAGCCCGGAAGCTCCCTTCCCACTGGACCGGCACCTGCGCCGGAACCCAGCCGGCGACCGATTCGGCGGCTGCTTCCGCGCCCCGGCACTGGCTTTCCGGTGCTATGCTTCTCCGTTACGCCCCGGTAGCCCCTCCAGATTCCGCGCGAACCTTCCTAATCGGCCCTTTCCCGTACTAGAATGTGCCTCTCGAATCCATGCGTGGAATCCATGTCCCGCTTCCCGCATGACCTCCCCACAGGGTCGGCCTGTATGGCCGGCACGAACCGGTCACCAACAGTGCCAAGCATCTTTGTCGAGGTCTCATGAAGGTAGTTCTCGCCTCCGTCACCTTCACCACCCCGTACACGGCCCAGCGGAAGTTCCTCTCCCTGGCGTACCTCCATGCCCATGCGGTTACCGACGATGTCATTGGCCCACGGACCGAGATCGTCCACAACTACTATGACCCGTCCCTGTTCGACGCCGACGAGATCGCCGAGCAGATCGCCCAGGAGAAGCCGGACCTGGTGGCGTTCACCTGCTATGTCTGGAACGCGCCGGATTGCCTCAGGATCAGCCGCCATCTGAAGAAGATCCTTCCCGACCTCGAGGTGATCCTGGGGGGCCCGGAGGTCTCCTACCACTACAACAAGATCCTGAACCAGAACCCGGACATCGACTGGATCGGTGTCGGTGAGGGCGAACAGACCTTCCGAGAGTTCCTCAGGGGGAGGATCCTGGGGGAGGACCTGCGTGGCATCCCCGGCCTGGCACAGCGCAAGGACGGCAAACCGTTCCTGCCGGCTCCGCGAGCCTACCTCAAGGATCTGGACGAGCTGGCCTCGCCATACCTCACCGGCGTCCTCGAGGTGTGCCCGATCCGCGGTGGCGTCACGTACCAGACCGCTCGCGGTTGTCCGTTCGTGTGTACCTACTGCGACTATGGGCGCAATCAGCCCTACTTCGAGTTCTCCACCCAGCGGGTACGCAAGGAGTTCGAGTACTTCAAGGCCAACAAAGCCCGCATCCTCTTCAGCACCGATCCGACCTTCAACTACAGCCGCAAGCGCGCCGAGTACATCCTCGGTCTGGCGATCGAGCTGGACATGAAGGCAGTGCACTGGTTCGAGGTCTTCCCCACGCTGATCAACGAAGATCTGATCGAGCTGGTCGACAGGTCCCACCATTCCTTCCTGGGCTGTGGCATCCAGACCTGCACACCGACCACCATGCGCAACATCCGCCGGGTATGGCGACCGGAGAAGGTGGCGCCTCTCCTTGACCGCCTGCGCGGCAAGCGCAACGTCACGCTCTCCTACGAGATCATCATGGGGCTGCCCGGCGATGGCCTCCAGGAGTTCAAGGACACGATGAACTGGACCTATGACCGCCGCCCCGCCGACATCAAGTCGTTCAACCTGGCGATCCTGCCACGAACGCCCCTGGAGCGCGAGGTGAACAAGTGGGACATCCAATACGATCCCGACATAGGTCATGAGATCCTCTCGACGAAGTTCATGAGCCAGTCCGACGTGCTGATCGGCCGCACCATCAACGATTGGCACTCGATGTTGCAGAGTGTGTTCGCGCGCCTACGGGAGACCATCGACGAGCCGGCTGCCGACCTCATCGAACAATGGGGATGGAAGGTCTTCCACGCCGGCTATCACGGTGACCTGCCGGAGCTGAAGTCACACCGGATCCGGCCGGAGATCATCGAGACGTTGGCAGGGTTGTTCTACGACTACGTCAAGGACCTCTGCACCAAGAAGGGCGTTCCGGACGTTGCGGGCCAGTTCCGTGACTACCTGCGCTACCATCTCTTCCGGCGTGGCCGCACCTGGCCGAGCACGTTCTTCGGCGACGTGCGCGACGTGTATTTCTATGAACCCTACGCGGACCTGCACCAGGTTTTCTCCGCGGAGGCCTCCGACCTGCCCGAGCGCAACGGCTCCTTGGGATTGGAGGTGCCCAAGTTGGGCGGCGACATCGACCTGCAAGCCTTCAGCTACGACATGCGGGAACTCTACCCCACCACGGGAGCAGACATCGCCGGCGTCCAGGCGCGGCACACGGAGTACGTGTTCTTCATGCGCCCGGACACGGGCGCTGGCTGCGGTATCGTCATCGACGAGACTTCCAAGCACTTCCTGGAGCTGGTAGACGGCGTGGCCAACGTCAATGAGATCGGCGATCAGCTGGCGCTGCAGCACGGCGCCGCCGCGAAGGCGCTAGCGCCGCGCATCTACGCCGCCTTGGAGAAGACCGGTATCTTCACCCGCCCCCACTTCCTGACCGAGTTCGAAGATGGTGTGGTGACCTGGAAGAGTAGCTTCCCGGAGCACTACCGTGCCTACCACTAGGCCTGCAGAGGCCGGAGACCCCGACCGGGAGTTCGCAGGCGAGATGGCCCCTGACCGTCCGACCGAACCCCGGCCCCACACTCGAGAGCAACCCCGGACCCAGAGCCGTTTGTTCTACGATCTGGAGCAGATCGGTAAGCACTACCGCAAGGTCCTGGAGGACAAGAGCGGTGACTACTACGAGCGCTTCGATCCCTACATCCTGGACAAGCGCCCGGTGGTGAAGACGCTGATTCAGAGAACCTTCCAGCGTTTCTTCCCGGACAAGGTCCCGGTGCTGTTGGACGTGGGCTGCGGCACCTGCTTCTACTTTCCGCTGCTGAGCGAGCGTGCGGAGACTCTGCTCGGCATTGATGTCTGCATCCCGATGCTGGACCTGGCCCGCGAGCTGATCGAGAGCAAGGGACTCACGAACTGCAAGGTCAGGGAATCTTCGGCCCTGGGATTGCCCTTCGAGAACGAGAGCATCGACGTCGTCCACTCCTGGGACTTCCTGCACCACGTGCCTGACGTCAAGAAGGCGCTGTCGGAAATCGCCCGCGTGCTGAAGCCGAACGGTCGCTACATCGCGGTGGAGCCCAACATCGTGAACCCAAGCATCCTCTGGTACCACCTGCGCCGACGTGCCGAGTGGGGGCTCACCCGCAAGAACCAGTTCAACCTGCCTCGCCGACTGCGGGAGAACGGCTTTGACGTGAAGGTCACCTACGACAACACCATCATCAGCTTCCTGAACGAGAAGACCGAGTGGATCTGGAAGCTGGCGGACGCCTTCACATCGGTCGGGCCGCTGAAGTACTTGTCGTTCCGCTACATGATGGAGTGTGAGAAGAGGCCTAGGTGACCCTCTTCAGGAACCACGCGCCCTCCTCGGCAACCCTCTGAAAGCGCTGGAAGCGGCAGAGAAGACCGTCCAGCCCTACGATCAGCGGAAAAGCCATCCGGTACAGGACCTTGACCGTTCTGGACTTCATGAAGATGTAGAAGGCGTTGGTGAGGTGGCCGGCAAAGGCG
>QJVU01000331.1 GCA_003235605.1 Planctomycetota bacterium
AAGGCCGTCGAGAACGGCACCCGGTACTCACCCTTGGTGCCACCGTAGACCGCGGGTGAAGTCGTCGGGTAGCCGACCACCGACGGCAGACTCCAGGCGGCATTGAACACGACCTGGGGCGTCGTCGTGAAGTTCGACGCGAAGGTCGTCGAGAAACCGGAGACGCTGCCCTCACCGATCGACATCATCACGTTCGTCCACTTCCGGCCCGGAGCGGTGGAGGTGGTGGTGTGGCTGCGGTAGTCCAGGCGGACGTTGAAGGCAGCGAGGACCGCTGCCTTGCCGCTGTTCTCGCCATCGGCATACTGCTGCCGGGCGTTGGGGTAGCCCCCGAAGTAATAGGCGTAGTAGGTGCCCTCGGTCTTGCTATCCAGGTCCTTCGGCGAATACAGGAAGCCCTGGGCACCGAGGGGAGCGGCCAGGACAAGGCCCAGGCCGTAGATCAATGGTCTCTTCATGTCTGATGGGTCAACGGGTAAACGATGGGGCAGGCATGAAGGGCCACCCAGGGAGGACTTGAGGAACTCCCGGGGGGCAATGGGCCGGTATCCTACCGTCGGCCCCGCGCTTTGGAATCGGGTGGTCAGGGCGCAGAAACGTTGGGACAATTCCATACGGCCAGACACAAGCAGCCCCCCCACCCCCCCTCCCCCCCGGCAGACCGGCAGGCCCCCTGGCGTGGCGGGTACGGGAAATCCTCCCGGAGGGTGGGCCGGACCCGTCCCCTAGCGTGTGGCGAACTGCCCGTCCTGGCGAGCCTGCTCCTTGCCGTCGCCCTGCTTGCGCTCCCACGTCCAGGTGAAGCTGTACTGGGTGCCCCGCTTGAGGGGTTCCAGGGGGTAGAACACGACCATTCCCGGCGCCGAGTCCCGCCGGTTGCTGCCCCGGGGGCCGGGGTGGACGATGCCCGGTACCACCTCCCCTTGCGCAGTGGCGAGCCGGCATTTGAAGCTGTCCGGGTACTGGACGGCACCCATGTGTATGGAGAGGGGGAAGCCCAGGACCCTGGTCTTGGGCCGGCCGTTGTCCTCGAGGAGCCGGCGCACGTCCCAGCCAAGTTCCTTGACCTCGACCTCGGTTGGGACTGCCTTCTGGCCACCCAAGGGGTAGGTCATCAGCGGCACGTTCTTCGCGTCATCCCTGTTGCCGCCGATGGTATGCATCACCATCACGTTGCCGTCGGCATAGACGCCGACCCGCACGAGCATGTTGTCGAGGATCGCATCCCGGTACCCGGGCCACGACATCCAGCGAGCGATCTCCTTCCGCGGGTCCTTTGCCCTGGTGGAGACGATCGCCATGTTGGCGAACAGGTTGCCGGCGTTGGTGGCACCACTTGCACCCTCTTCCTGGCGCTGCTCGTCATCTGGGCCACGGACCCTGCGGTTGGCCCGCAGATAGAGGGCGTGCTGCTTGCAGCGCGCCGACATGCTTGCACTCCACTTGACCTCGGGTGCAACGAAACGTGGTCGACCCTTCTTGTCCAGGATCGTGGCCCGCAGCTCGGCACGGGCCTCGTTCAGCGCCTCCAGCCACTTGGCCGCGTCTTTGCTCGCCGCGTCCATTGGCGGCCGGTTGTTGTTGATCGCCTTCAAGGCCGGCGTCGCGCCCGTCCAGAAGTCCCGCCATTCCTGCTCCAGGGTCTTGAGGGCGAGGCCGCCGGCGAGGCGCTCGAACTCCTCCTTGACGGCGTTCTCGTGGCTGGCCCTCCGGCACCGGTCCAGCTTCTGCAGCAGCGTCGGATCGCGTCTCAGGAGGTAGTCGGCCATGGACCAGGACTTGATTCGGGCCGGATTGGGGAAGTTCGACGCGTGGAACAGTGGCAGTTTTGCCGTCGGAATCGAGTCGTTCCGCCAGGCCGCTTCCACCGCCAACTCCTTCCAAGCGTCCAGATCTGGCATCAGGTACCGCTTGTCCCGCTTGCCGGCCACGGTTCCTTCCTTGCGCTCCTGGGCGATCACGAAGATCAGGTTCCTGCCGAAGAACATGCCGACGACAGCGTGACCGAGGCCTGCCTTGACGGCATCCGCCTGCAAGCCGGAGTAGTGCCAGACCGGCCAGCGCACGGCTGCGTCGTAGACGGTGGAGATGCCGCTCAAGGCGCCGAATTGCAGTCCGTTTCGCCCTGGCGTCCCGAGGTTCGTGGCTGCCGTGTTCTTCAGCATGAAGTCAAGGTTGCCTCCACAGAGGTCCTCGTTGGCCCGGAGGATCTGTTGGTAGTCCTCCTTCTTGCCGAAGAAAGCGTAGTTGTCGATCCAGGTGCTCTTCGGGTGGAAGCCATCCTTCTCGGGCATCGCCTCCTCGCAGAAGGCGTAGGCCCTTTCCGCGTACACGGCCGCGTTTTGGAGCACGTCAGGTTCGAGGTTCCCCCAAACCACGAAGTGCTCGCTCTTGTAGCCCTCGTACTTGATCTTGGATTTCTCGAGGATCGGGTGGCGCTGGTTGGCCGCAAGCTTCGTCACGGGGTAGGTCTTCTTCACCTCACGCTGGACCGCCTTCTCCATCATCTTGGAACGCTCGTAGAGACGCTGCTCCAGGTCCACGCCACGGAGGCCTGCAGCCCCCGCGAGGGGTTTGAAGTCGAGGGCTGCCTGAGCGGCCTTGTCGCCGGGGATGAACCTGAGGGTGCGACGGAAGTGGTAGAGGGCGCGGTCGGGTCGACCGGCCTCCGCGAACTTCTGGGCCATCTGCCGGTGGGCAGCGCCCACTGCGCGCGCGGTGTTCTTCCACCGCGAACTGACCCTGCTGGCACCCTGGAGGCTGGGGCTCTCGTCCTCGGGAAACTCGAACTTCGGGTCGGGACCCCAGGTCTTGCCGATACGCAGATAGCCGAGGGCCTTCCGCGCCACGGCATCATCCCTGTCGTAGTCGGAGATCACCTCCAGGTAGATGAGCTTTGCCTGGCGGGGAAAGCCCTGGGAGAGCGCGAACTTCGCACACCCGTTCAGCCGCTCGGCCTGCGCCTTGAAGAAACGGGCTTCTTCGTCCTGCGCATCGAGCTGGGTCTGACCCCCGAGGAGGATCGCGACGAGGGCTAAAAGGGAACGGTGTCTCATCATGTAGGCCGATCTGTAAGCTGGTCTGATGGTCACGAGGGCGAGGCGCGGCAGCATACCCCACGGTTGTCTCGTGCTGCACCTTCTGGTGGTGGGGAGCGCAACCGCCCAGGACCCGATACTGACCGTACAGAACCTGGCGCCCATGGCGCGGCGACAGTGGTCCGTGGCCTCGGTACCCTTCGCCCAGGGAGCAGTGAGGGAGGCTCCCGACCGGCATGTGGCCAATGTTCCCACGGTCTGGCAACCCTTCGGTGCCAGGTGGCCAGACGGCTCCTGGCGCCAGGCCCTGTGCTTCTTCCCGGTGGAGATCCAGGGCCTCGCCGAACAGCGGCTGAAGCTCGAGCCGGGACGCGGGCCGCCACTTCCCGGGGTCGACATGGCGGCAACAGCGCGAGAGCAGGACCTCCTGGTGGTCTTGCGTTCGGGCGGCAAGGAGGTGTCAGCGAGGCCGGTATTCGCGAAATGGCTGGAGAAGAACCCGGCGCGGCGAGTGGCGCTGCACCGCTGCCGCCTTGGCAACTCGGGACTGGTTTGCGAGATGATCGTGGCCACCTACCTGGGCCAGGAGCACCGGGAAGTGGACCTGGCCGTGTTCTTCAGTGACCCCACCACCAAGGACATGGTTCGGCAGGTGGAACTGCTGCAGGTGCGAACCAATGGCGTGAAGCTGATCCTTCGCAATGCCGTGCCCACCGGAGCGACCATCGACCATGTCCCGGGCGGCAGCCGGGCAACGCTGCTTCGGGACACCCACCTTGCCGACGGCCAGGGTATCCGCCGGACTGGCGTGCTGGTCCCGGACCTGAGGGGGGATGGCTCTCTGAGGGACACAACGCTCCAGGCGGCGGCGGTCTGCCCACTGCTGGCAGCCACGCGGTGGAACCAGAGCCGTGCGTTCGGCCCCGTCGGCTACGTCCCCGAAGTGCCGCCATGGCTCCAAGGCCGGTTGGCTCGCGCAGCGATGGCACGTCGCCACGCGCGCTTCGTGCAGAACAGCAGGCGCACTGCAGGCCCGTTCCACAACTTTGGCCTGGGGCTGGCCAAGTACGCTGGTCAGTCCGGCAGCCAGGCCGACTTCGGTGTCGTGAAGTTGACGCCGGTCGCCACCACCGGGCTGCCTTCGTTCCTGTTGGAGGTGGAGCAATCGGTCCTTCAGGAGGCGTGTCGGCCAGTGCATTTCTTCGAGCAGAACGGGTCCCCGGTGGAGCCCAAGCACCACCCCAGGTGGATCGTCTGGTCCGGGCGCACCCATTGGAACGGCAGCGTGTCCAGCGACCGTCTGGGCAAACCCTGTCCTGAGCCGAAATTCGATGCTCATGGTTGGACGGGAAAGGACCGCCAGCACTGGAGCAGCAACTACCTCTGCGCT
>QJVU01000647.1 GCA_003235605.1 Planctomycetota bacterium
GATGGGACAGCGCGGCTTTCCACCTGATGTTGGCGCCGGTGCGCCCATCCCACCGGAGGGGCAGCCTTCGTTCCGACGCGCAGACGCCATCCCCCTTCGGACCGCGGAATGCCGGCCAGTCCTGGGCCGGAAGAACAAAGGACAGGAGCCAGACGCTGCAACACACGCCGACGCGCATCGCCGCGACCGTAGCCAGAAACGGGACCAGGCGCCACAATCCATTCCCCCATGGAATCCGCCTCCAGCGACCACCACCACAAGCCGGGCAAGCGCCCGAAGCTCAGGATCCTCCTGCGGGTGGCGGCGGTGTTGCTGGTGCTGCTGATCACAACGGTCCTGCTGGCGCCGATGATGCTCTCAACAGGTGCCGGCAAGAGCTTCCTCGAGCGCGTCGCGGGCTCCAGCCTTGCGGGGTCGTTGGACATCGGTTCGCTCTCCCTGGGCTGGCTTGGCGGACAGAGGATCCAGAACGTGCAGTTCCGTGACTCACACGGCAGCACGTTCAAGCTGGAAGAGGTCAGCACGGAGCTGACTTTGTGGAACGCCCTGGTCGGCAACTACAGGCTCGGCAAGACGCGACTGCGCAACCTGGAAGTCGACATCTCTGTCCCCGACTCTGGAAGCGGAGAAGCGCCCGCGAAGGAAGCGAAGGAAGGAGTCGGCCCGACAGCGGTGAAGGGCCTCCAACGGCAGTTCCAGAGCCTGCTGCCCCGAAGCCTGGTCGTGGACGCCGAGGTGACGGCGGCGAGGATCCGCATCACGGCCCCGCGGAAGCAGCCGGTTGTCATCGACAACCTGGAGGTCTCCCTCAACCGTGCTGCCCCAGGGGACCCACTGGCGTTTCGGTTTTCCGGGCGCAGCCGGCAGGGCGATCTGGCCGGGGGCTTCACCGCCAAGGGCGAGCTTCGCGGGTTGTTCGGTGGCGATGGCGGCGGCGAGGGAGGAAGGGAAGACAGCGCGCCCCGCGGCCAGGTGGAGATCGCGGTCAAGGACCTTCCGACCGATGGCGTGGACGGCCTCCTGCACCTCGGTGGTGTTCTCAGCGCCGGCCTCGGGCCCACCATGAACGTCCAGGTCGAGACCCGCGCGACGACCAGATCCCAGGACCTGAGCCTGCGGATCGACTGCGCCAACCTGCACACACGTCTTGCGGGGCGGGCGGAGGACGGGAGCTTCACGCTCACGGAGGCCGGGACCATGACTGCCACGCTTGCGCCGGCGCTGCTGGCGAAGCTGCCCACCCTCGGAGGAGGCCTGCAGTTGTCGGCGCCGCTCGCCGCCCACGCGACCCTCGATCGCCTCACCTTCCCGGTCCGGGGTTTCGATCCGTCGAAGGTCGCCATCACCGCGCGTCTGGAGGCCCGCAGCGACCCGATGCCGGGAGGTCTGCAGGTCCGTGCCCTGACCGCATCCCTGGTCAGCGACAACCTCGCCAGCTCGGTGGCACTGAAGCTGGAGGGCGACCTCGCAAAGGGTGCCCACGCCACGACGATCCGGGTCAGCGGCGAGCTCTCTGACCTGTTCGACACCCAAGGGCAACCGCAACTCGACAAGCTCCGCCTGGAGGGAAGCGGTGCCCTCGACGGAATCCCCGTGGCCCTGGCGGACCGGCTCCTCGGCCAGGCGTTCCTGGCCCAGGAGCTGCTCGGTTCACGCGTGGGCCTCCGCTGCACGGCCTCGTTCGCGGGCCGGGAACGCGGCACGTTGACCCTCGATCTCCAGGCACCGAAGGTGCAGCTGGGGACCATCGCCTTCGAGGTCACGGACAAGCTGACCCTGACCCGACCCGTTGTGCTCCGGACCACCCTGTCCAACGAGTTCCTCGGGCGCTTCATCAAGGGTAGGCCGCCGATGGAGCTCAGGAGTGCCGTCCCCATGGAGCTCACCTTGAGCAGCTTGGCGGCGCCTCGGCCACGGCAGGGAGAGCCAACGTTCCAGCCGGAACGGACCAGGCTGGAGGCAACGGTGACGGCCGGGCCCCTGGAGCTGACCGGTGTGCAGCCGCTCGGAGACGTGACGGCCACGGGCATGACCCTGTCGATCCGCGGCACGTCCCTGTCGGCGATGGAGGTCCAGAGCTCCCTGGAGATCTCCCAGCCCGACCCCGGCGGAGCTCTGCGGGAACTGACGGGTCCAAAGCCCCTGAAGATCAGCGCCCAGGCAGCCATCGGCATCACCCACCAAGGGATCACCGCCACCGACGTTCACCTCGGGCTGGACAGCCAGCGCGTCGTCGGCAGGGTCCTGGCTCGAGTCGACGAAGGCCTCACGACCGCGAGCCTGAAGGAGCCGGCGCAGCTCCGGTTGGTCCTCGTGCCTGCGCTCCTGGATCGGCTGGGCCTGGTCAAGCCCGGCTCCCCCAGGCTGGCAAGCCCCGCCACTCTCGTGGTCGCCGCGGAAAAGGCCCACATACCGTTCGCGGATTCGCTGGTGAAACTCCAGTTCATCAGCACCGCCACCCTGGACCGGGTGACGCTGGCGGGGGATGGCGCCTGGTCCGGGGCCTCCCTGGGCGACGTCAGGATGTCGCTTCGCTTCGACGGTGCCGCCGGCTCGGGTACGGCCAAGGTGGAGGGCAAGGCTTCGGTGCCAGGGCAGCAAGAGCCTGGCTCCCTGGCCGTGGACGCCAAGGTGGCCGGCCTCCGCCAGGAGGGCGACAAGGCGTCGCTGGATGCGACCGTGCAGCTGGATGGTCTGCCCACCGCGTTCCTGGAGGCCCTGGGGAAACAGGGCGGCATGGTGGGGGTGATCGGTCCCAAGGTGGGTGTCCACGCCACGGCACACCTCGCCGGGTTGCAGGAACCCAAGGGCGTTGTCGATGCCCGGTTGCAGTCCCAGAACCTCATGGTGGATGCCGGCCTGGACTGCTCCGGGACGATCAGGCTGCTGAGGCCAGTAACGGCGCGCCTGGTGCTCACCCAGGAGGGCTATCAGCAACTCCTCGGCGGCTCACAGGCAACCTCTGCCCTCGGGCTGCACGAGCCTGCCACCATCGAGGCGACCATTCCGTCCTTGCGCTGGCCAAGGGCGGCCAGCCCACCCGGGGTCTTGAGCCTCAGGGTGAAGGCGGACCGGTTGCGGTTTCTGAACCGCAGCAGCGACAAGGTCCTGGACGTGGCAGGCCTCACCGTCAGCGCGGAGAGCACTGATCTCGCCAAGGAGCTGCAGGTGAAGATCGCCGGTCGCGTGGGCGAGACCGGGAGCATCGGTGTTTCCTTGGCGCTGGCCGGCCTGGTGACGAACGCGGGCAACTTGAACCTGGAGGGTCTCGCCGCCGGACTGAACGCGGAGCTTCGAGACCTGCCCGTCGACGCCCTCGACGCATGGCTCGCCCTCGACGGTCTGCTGCCGGCCGCGCTGGGCAAGCAGATGACGGTGACCGCCACGTCCACCCTCAAGGAGACGGTTGGCCCCCTGAAGGCCCGGCTGCAGGCCGACAACGCCCACGCCACGCTGGAATGCTCTCTGCGCGACAACGTGATCCGCCTCGACAACCCGTGCGCAATCCAGCTGGAGGCGACGGCGGAGCTCGGACGCAAGTTGCTCAGCCGCCTGCACCCGTTCCTGAAGGGCATCTCCGCGGGCACCACGGTCAAGGTGACCGTGGACAAGGAAGGCGTGATGGCTCCCCTGCAGAACTTCGACATCCACAGGATCGTCATACCCCGCGCGACTGTCGACCTGGGCAAGGTGACGCTGGAGACCGACGTCGTGTTGCAGGCCCTCCTTTCCCTCGCCAAGCGGAAGAGCCCGCAGCGGCTGGATGCATGGTTCACGCCCGCGGTGTTCTCGATCCAGAACGGCACCGTGCAGTTCACCAACCGCATGGACATGCTCTTCGACAAGGACTTCCACGTGGCCACCTGGGGGTCTGCGGACCTCCGCAGCGCAGCCTATCGGCAGACGGTCGCCATGACGGGGCCGACCCTGGCCAAGGTGTTCCATCTGAAGAACATCCAGCCCGAGGAGATGTTCCGGATCCCGATCCGCGGTGTCGCAAGCGCGCCGCAGATCGACTACAGCAAGGCCGCGGCTGACCTCGGACGCCTGAGGATCGAGGACGAGGCGTTGTCGAAGCTTGCGAAACAGATGGACAGGCTGCCGCCATTCTTGCGGGGCACCGTGGAAGCGCAGGTCAAGAAGGCCGCCCGGCAGCTGGCCGGATCCCTTGGCGGGGGCGACCAGAGCCCTCCTCCGCCACCCTCGGCAAGGCCCCTGCCCTGGAAATAGCCCCGCCCAAAAACCGCTTTTCGTCGGATCGTCCGGTCGGTCCGGGTCGTAACCTCGCGCCACCCGTCACGCTGACCCACCAGCCAGACCCAAGGAGAACATGAAGACAACCAGCTCCACGATTCTCGCCGCCGCCGTCACCGGACTGCTCATGGGGGGCACAGCCGGGTGTGCCAGCACCGGCACCGGCACCAC
>QJVU01000482.1 GCA_003235605.1 Planctomycetota bacterium
TGACATACGTGCCTTCGTTTTTCAGACGGGCGACATCGTCGGTGCTCAGGGTGCCGGAGCCGGTCCACCGGGTCGGCCCCCCGGTGAGCGACAAGACGATAGGGCCGTTGGCTCCCTTGTCGCCCCGATGCAGATGCGCGGCTCCGGCGCTGAGCCCCTGGGATTCGACAAAGACAGAGATGTTGCGCGTTCCCTCGTTCAGCGCAACGATCGCCCAACCTGTGGCGCTCGTTGTGACGGCCGGGACCTCCTGGTCACCGGTGAGAAACGCCGAGAAGTACGAGACCTGTGCGCCACCATTGGGCGCCATGGAAAGGCAGAACAGGAAAGCGGCGGGAAGCACGTGCAGACGAGGGGTGCGCGCCATGTGGAACCTCCTTGGCGAACGGGTCATGGCTGGGTGGTGAAGGACGCCCTGGCCGATCTCGCTTGACCACGGTCCTTGCATGGTGCCGTGGTCCGACAACGTGATCAACGAGCACGGACCGGTCAGGGAAAGGTGCGTGAGAGGTGAAAGCAACGAGCATAGTGATCTGGGGAGTTGCTGAGAATCAGCCGCCTCCCCGGGTCCATGCGACCCCGCCCATGGATTCCGGTTCGAACCGGCGGTGCCTGACTCGAATACGGCAGGCCACGACGCCCCTTGCTACTGTTCCCCGCAACTGACCGAGGCAGAATTCCGCGACTCGGCCCGAACCTGCGCTTCTGGGTCTCTGGCCCTACGCTACGCTCCGACAACCAAGCGCGCCAAGCCCCGTGAGGAAGACCCTGATCGTTCTGTTCGTCGTGTACGCGGGCTGGTCGCTGATCGCCCTCGCCGAGATCGTCTTGCGCCACCTGTACGGGACCAGCCCGCTGCCGAGACCTCTGGCGGACCACAACGGCAACATCGCGGTATCAGGGTTCATCCTCTTCGCGGCCTACCCTGGTGCGCTGACTCACAGTCTGGCGCAGAGGTGGAACAACGGGGCCCTGGCCCTGCTGGGCGATCTCTTGGTGCCCGTCGCGGGCGGCGCCTGGGGGATCTACTTCGTCCTGATGGAGGTGACGCCACTCTACGGCCCCAACACGATGGACGCGGGTGATATTCCGGCCTCGGTCTTCGGGATGGTGTGCGGCACGATCTTCGGCGTGATGTTCCAGAGGGCAATCCTCAGCCGGTGGAGTCGACGCCCCCGCAGAGACTGAGGGCACTGAGTCCAGCTGCCCCGCGCGGAGGTGGCCGAGACTGCTTGTTCTGGGATGGCGGCCAGTCCACACTGCAGCCCATGGTATTCGCAGGAACGCGCCTCGCCGCGCGTATCGAAAGCGCTGAGTGTCGACTCCTCTCTGCCTGTGTCGAGCCGTTCCTCAGACAGAACGAAGATCACGGCGCTTTTGTGATGTCAATCGGCGGCGGGTTGGCCGCGTACACCGCGCAGGGATCACCGATGAACAAGGTGGCCGGGATTGGCTTCAACGGGCCAATGGCTGAAGGAGAGCTTGTGCAGGCGGAGGATGCGTTTGCGGAACGAGGTGCGCCGGTGCAGGTGGAGCTGTCGACTCTCGCGGAATGCGGGATCGCTGAAATGTTGACACGGCGCGGCTACCACCTGTTGGGGTTCGAGAACGTCCTCGGCTTGGACCCTGCGAAGGAGAGAGAGAGGAAGCCTCGTGCCACGATCGAGATCGAAGAGAGCTCGATGAACGAGCTTGATGCCTGGTGCACCCTCGTCGTCGACGGGTTCTGTCATCCGGACGACCCTGTGGAACCCCACGAGGCGTTTTCCCGTGACGTGCTCGAGAAGACCATCCGCGAGGTGGTCCGAGCCGACGGGTTGCGGAGGTTCATCGCGCGGCTGGACGGAGTACCCGCGGGTGGAGCGAGCATGCGGCTGACGGATGGTATCGCACAGATGTGCGGGGCGGCGACGCTACCCGTGCACAGGCGGCACGGGGTGCAGACTGCGCTGCTGGAGCACCGGTTGGCGCTGGCGACACAGGCCGGATGCGACTTCGCGGTCGTCACTACGAAGCCCGGGTCGAAGTCGGCCGAGAATAGCCACAGACAGGGATTTGAGTTGCTCTACACCCGGGCGATCCTCGTGAAGGGGTAGCTGTCGCTTGCGCAGGTGGTTGATCCCGGGCTTTGTGCTCCTTCTTGGGCACTTGCAGCTCGAGCCGACGATTCACGTCACCCGTACATACGATCGCCCCTGGGCTGCCGACCCAGGGGCGACATGGCAGCTGATCATCCCAGCTGATCGTTACAGCACATCCTACTTGGATGAACTGTAGGCGAAGGCCGGGTTCATGTAGTAGTAGTTGTACGGTCCAAAGCCCGTGGTGCTGGTCTTGGTGTAGTTGTAGATCGCCATGCGCTTCGGCGCCGGAGACGGCAGCCCCGGCGGCAAGGTCGCCTCGGCTGCCTGGCTCAGTGCGAAGCGGCTGGTCGATGAGTCCGACCACGCAGCCTGCACCGTGAGCTTCAGGCCGGACATGGCTTGCTCCCACTTCAGCAGGTTGAACCGATACGCACTGTACCCGGAGGTGCTGTAGGAAGACGGCATCGTTACCGTCGGGAACAGCAGCAGCGGACCCACCAGGTGCAGCTTGTTGCAGCCGGTACCCACGTCCGCGCCGGTCGTGTTGTTGGCCACCGCCAGGGCGTGGATGACGGGGTTCTCGTATCCGGTGTAGTAGCTGATGTGGTAGTAGTAGAGGTTCCCGCGGTAGTTGAGCACGGGGTACTTCTCGCCATAGGCATAGGCGTACAGGTACGAGTACGCCCCCGTCGTCGAGGTCCCGTGCGCCGAGTCGTTGCAGCGAGTCGTTACGCCGGCGGAGTTGTTGTTCAGACGCGTGCTCGGAATGTACCGGTAGGTGCTGCCAATACTCGAGTACTCGTTTGCACTACCGTAGCTGTCGATCATGTAGTAGCGGCTGGTGGTCGTGGCCCAGGAGGCGGCGTTGGCCAGCACACCCCCGGAGTACGTCCAGTCGGTCAGGATGTCCTTCTGGCCGGTGTAGACCCAGGTGCTCGTGAACGGGATCTTCAGTTCGCCGCTCTTGCCGCCCCAGGGCTGCGGTGCTGGTGACTGCACCCCGGTCACGCTGGGCAGACTCCAGGTGGCGCTGAACACGCTCGTCGGTGTCGTCGTGGCGTTGGATGCAAAGGTGGTCGAAAACTTGTCGAAATCACCTTCACTGATGGTCAATGAGACGTTCGACCAGGTCCGGCCCATGCCATAGCTGGTGTTGTAGTTGTACGTGCCGTCCAGTCGCATCGAGAGGCTGCTGATGACCGCTGCCTTGCCGCGGTTTTCGCCATCTACCAGCTGCCAACGGGGCGCCGAGTAGCGGAAAAAGTAGTAGGCGTAGTACTGGCCTTCGGTCGACGCCAGATCCTTGGGCGAATAGATGACGTTCTGTGCACCGAGGGGGGCGGCGATGGCAAGAGCCAAGCCGCAGATCGCTTGTTTCTTCATGGTTGGGTCAACGGAAAACGGGTGAAGTGAGGGCAGGCGACCGAAGACCCTTGGGGCAGGCCTTCGGGCTCTGGAAACCAGCGTACCCGCAGGGATCGGAGAATGGAACCGGGGTGGTTCACTTCCTCCCTTCTCGCACGCCAGGACCAGACGGGCCGGAGGCGTTGTGGCTCCTCCCCTGGCGGCGTATCGTCCGTCCATGCTCAAGGGACTCGAAACGGTGGTCTACCACGTCGACGATCTCGCGGGCGCCGGTGCCTGGTACCGAAAGGTGCTGGGCATGGAGCCCAACTACGACACCGAGTACTACATTGGCTTCACGGTCGCCGGCGACGAGCTCGGACTCCATCCCCTCGAAGGGCGCGAACGTCCTCCCAGAGGAGGTCAGATCGCGTACTGGACCGTGGACGACATCGACGCGGCCATCGCCCACTTCGTCGAACACGGCGCTACTCCGAGCGGGCCGATCCAGGACGTGGGTGTGCGCATCGGCTCGGTCATCGACCCGTTCGGCAACGAACTCGGCTTGATCCAGAACCCGAGAAGCCCGAACCAATAGAGTCGCCCCAGTCATCAGGCTGACGACCCGAACGGTTCCTCACGCCTGGGCGGCCAACTCCTTCTCGGCTGCCTCCAGGACGCTGATGATGCGCCTGTATCGTTCAATCTCAGTACGCAGGGTGGCAAGTGCATCGTTGGTCGTGCTGATGGCTCTCTGCCTCCTCCGGCTGCTTGGCGCCTTGGTGGCGGCTGTCGGGGCCGTGATCCCCGCCAACGTCCGAGCCTTGCCAAGTGTTCGCGGGCCGAACCGGTTCTTGCCGCGCCGGTTCTTGTTCACGTCCGAAAGGGTGGCATCTGGATTGCGCTCGAGGATCTTTACCAATTCAGCCAGCTTGTCACTGGGGTTGTTCCGGGATCGGCTTTTGGCTTTTCGTGGCATTCGTTTGCTAATAAGGG
>QJVU01000050.1 GCA_003235605.1 Planctomycetota bacterium
ACAACGACGGTGTCGATGACCAGACGATCGGTCCGAAGGCCTTGACCACGGTCACCGGAACCGGCCTCATGGGCATGAACTGCTACGGTTCGTCGGAGATGGACAACTTCAAGTACTACAACGCCATCCTGCAGCCGGCTCCCGCCGCCACTCCCAAGATCGGCACCACCTTCCAGATGGAGCTGCGCACCGACGCGACGAAGATCACGCCGTACCTCTGCGCGTTCGCCCTGGGCAACAAGGGCTTTCCCATCGGCCCCACCAAGGGCAGCCCGATGAGCTGGATCCCCTTGACCGCCGACCCGATCTTGAACATCTCCATCGGCCTTGCCGGCTCCCTGGGCCTGGCCGGCATCACGGACAGCACCGGCCTGGCCAAGCCGGCGCTGAAGAACATTCCCAACGACAAGAACCTCGTCGGCTTCGTGATCTTCATTGCCGGGGTCACGGCCGGCTTCGATCACATTTCCAACGACCTGGCGGTCAAGTTCGTCCAGTAGGCTTCCGGCACCTCCGACGACGCCAACCACCAGCAACGACGCCAACAACACAGGAGCCGCGGGCTCGGCGGGGGGCCCGCGGCCGTGCGTATTCTCGGGGCGATTCAGAACACCTTCACGCAGGTGTCGTTGCTCCACTCCACAGGGGCGGACGGCGAGTGCTCATAGAGGGCCTGCATGTGCAGCACCGTGCCCACGAGGTTGGCATCGTTGGGGATCGTGGCGTTGAGAGTGCTCGGCACGGTCACGAACACGAAGATCGGCAGCAGGGTGTTGGGGTCCAGGCGAAGGGAACCCTTCCATGCAGGGCTCCCGAGCGGCGTCGCCAGCCGCTTTGCAGCGAAACCGAGCACTGCCTTGCTGTTCGCTGAGCCCCGGATCTCGACCGCGAGCGCGTTGCCGATCTGGTTGCTCCCCTCCACGCGGAGGTCCACCGCCGGGTAGGACTGCGGATCGAAGGCGGACGTGCCGCTCGTGACCTCGGCGAAGTTGATGGAGCTGTCCTTGTCCGCGTCTCCGAACGGGTCCACGACCAGAGAGTTCTGGAAGTTCGAGCTGGCCGGGCGGCTGGGGCCACCGCCGATCTTGGTCTTCTGCTCGAGCACGTAGCTCTTCGGGTTGAAGCGCAGCAGCTCGCTCGGCGGCGTGGCTGCATTGGCCAGACGGCTCGTCACCAGCACCTTGCCGCGTCCGTCCATCGCCACACCGATGGCACCGGTCACCGGTAGGGTCTTGAGAACCGTGGCGTTCTTGGTGTCGAAGTGGATCACCTTGTTGTTGGAGTAGGCCGTTACCCAGAGGTTGTTGTTGGCATCGACCGCCAGCGAGCCATAGGCGGTGTCACTCGAGCTCAGGACGTGGACTTTCTTGACCGATCCGTCGTTGCCGAACTGGATCAGCTCCGGCGCCGAGTCACCTGTGACCCACAGGTCGCTCTTCTGTCCAAGCCCGCGGAAGTCGGCGGTGATGTTGCCCCCCAGCGTGAGGCTCGTAGTGGGAGCCTTGAAGTCGTCGCGCTTGCCCGTGGTGAGGTTCACGCGGGAGATCATCGTCGGGGGACCTACCCGGTGGGCAACCCAGGCATCGCCAGCCTGGTCCAGGGTGATGGCGAGCGGGTTGCCGCCCGACACGTCGTAGAAGCTGAGGAACTTGCCGTCCTTGTCGTAGCGCTGGATCCCCATCGGCGTGTTCCCCCGCCCGGTGACCACGATCAGGGCGTCGCCGTTCTTGGCAAAAGCCAGATCCTCGGGGTAGGCCCCCTTGTCGGCGTTGATGGTCGTGGGGTTCTTGCCGTTGGCGTCAATGATCAGGAAGGACGTGGTGATGAACTTCAGCACCCACACCTTCCCGTCGGGAGCCACGTACGCGGCACGTAGGCTGGCTCCCAGGTTCGCGCTCAACAGGAGCTCACCGCACGCGCTCAGCTTCTGCACGTCGTTGGTGAAGCGGTTGGCGATCCAGTAGGCATCCTCCGGGGCCTGGGTGGTCTGGGCAGCCAAGCCGGCGAAGGTGGAGAGCGTGGCGGAGAGGCCGAGGGCAACGATGGAAAGGCGGTGATTGGTCATGGCAAGCTCCTGTCGTAATTCGGCAGGATACGGCCTTCCCATCGGGATTGTCAGCCGCTTCGGCGTTCCACCCGTGGCAGTTTTTCCGGGTGGTCTCGGCGCCCACGAACTTCGGCTACCCGTTGCCCATGAACTTCGGCTACCCGGCGCTCAGGCGCAGGTGTTCACGCGGAACGCCAGCCTTTCTCGTCCCACACGCCGTGCTCGTCCCACAGGCCCTCGGCAGCCTCTGCGAAGATCTCCAGGGCCTTGTTCATGCTCTTGATCCTGGGGCTGTTGCTCATTGCCGTGCCCAGCATGTTCAGGAGGTCCCGGGTGCGACGGTGCACGGCAACCGCGTTCAGGAACTGCTGATCCGTGCACCCGTGGCGGAGAAAGCCCGCCTGCATCACCTCAGCCTTGGCTTCCTGGAGCTTGGCGAGCTGGCGCGAGCTGAGATCCTCGATACGCATCCACCCAGCATACCCCGCGCTGCGAGGGGGCGTCGCTCCGCACGGCACCTCGATGAGACCGCCCCGACCCCCAAAGGCCCTTGGCAATGACGGGTCCAGCGGCCGCAGGTCGCTGAACTTCTCTTGAACTTTCTTGGCAGCTGCAGCCGCCCCCAACCTTCCGCTACCTTCCCCTGCCTTCCGCTACCTTCCGCTACCTTCCGCTACGATCCCCTGACTGCCCCTTCCCCTGGCTGCCCCTAGCTTCCCCAAGTCGCCCCTGACTGCCCCCAACCGCCGGTCGTGGAGAACCTGATCTTGCTGGATGGCCCGCTCGGGACCGAGCTCCTGGCCCGCGGCGTGGCCACACCGCTCCCGGGTTGGAGCGCCCATGCCTTGGACACCGCCCCCGATGTCGTGGCCGCCATCCACCGCGACTACGCCCGGGCGGGAGCGCAGGTGCACACTGCCAACACGTTTCGCACCCAGCCCCGCCGGTTCCCGGAGCGTTGGCGAGAGCTCGCCCACCGCGCGGTGACCATTGCCCGCGAGGCCCTGGCTGGTTCCGACTGTCGGGTGGCGGGGTCCATTGCACCCCTGGAAGACTGCTACTCTCCCTCCCTCAGCCCCGCCGATCCGCGTCCCGAGCACCGGCTGATGGCACGGGCCCTGGCCGAAGAGGGTGTAGACCTGCTGCTGGTGGAGACCTTCCCCCATGTCGGCGAGGCACTCATCGCCGCCGAGGAAGCCGTCGCCACGGGTCTGCCCACCTGGCTGTCGTTCACCGCGGGTCCCGATGCGACCCTGCTGAAACCCGACGAAGTCCGCCAGGGGGCCCGGCGCGCGGTCGCTCTCGGCGTGGGGGCGGTGCTGGTGAACTGCATCCCCACGCCACGGGTCCTCGACTACCTCACCGCGCTTCAGGATCTCGGGGTCCCGATCGGTGCCTACGCCAACGCCGGCAGCGCAGAGGACGGCATGGGCTTCGCTGCGACGCCCCTGGACATCCGGGCGTACGTCGAGGCCGCGGCGCAGTGGGTCGAGGCAGGCGCGCGGATTGTCGGCGGCTGCTGCGGCACGCGCCCCGAGCACATCGAAGCGCTGAAGCGCGGGCTCTCGTAGCCCTGCCCGACCACCGGCCGGGACACCACGTCGAGGACGTGGCATCTGGCGGATGATACCGTCTGCGCCGTGGAACCCGCCTTCTTCGTTCCCCTCCTCGTCATCGGCCTGATCCTCTTGGGGCTCGTTGCGTACCTGAGCTGGCTGGCGGAGAAAAAGCGCCGGGAAGCACTGGCCGCCCTGGCCCGGGTACTCGGCTGGAGCTTCCACCCCGATCGCGACCCCTACCACGACGAGGAGTACGAGCACTTCGAGATCTTCCGCAAGGGTCACTCCCGCCATGCATTCAATACCCTGGTGGGAAACGTCGAGATCGACGGCCGCAGATACCCGGCCAAGGCCGGCGACTTCCGCTACAAGGTCACGTCCGGCTCCGGCAAGAACCGCAGGACCTCCACCTACACATTCAGCTACCTGATCTTCCACCTGCCGTTCCAGAACACCCCGAACCTGCTGATCCGCCCGGAGGGGATGCTCGACAAGCTCGCCGGGGTCTTCGGCTTCGACGACATCGACTTCGAGTCCGAAGAGTTCTCGCGTCGGTTCCATGTGCAGAGCTCGGACAGACGCTTCGCCTACGATGTGATCCACCCGCGGATGATGGAATTCCTGCTCGACGTCGAGGCCCCGATCATCGACATCGAAAACGGCCGCTGCTGCCTGAGCAATGGCAGCGCCCGCTGGAAACCGGAGGGCTTTCACCACAGCATCCGGTTTCTCCAGAGGTTCTTCGACCTGTGGCCGGACCACCTGACCGCTGAGCTCGAGAGACGATGAACGCCACAGCCG
>QJVU01000548.1 GCA_003235605.1 Planctomycetota bacterium
TGGCTGCCATATACGGGAAGTCTGGCTGTCTGTTCTGCCGCTACACGAGACCGGGACTAGAGGGTCTTGTTCCCAAGCTTCCCACCGGCATTGGTCGTTCCTATGGATCCGATCACGTAGCTGTCTTCGCTCCGATCGTCGACGAGCGCGGCCGAATGGGAACGATCTACCTTCGCATGGGTGTCCGTCAGATGTGGGTTCAGGTGTGGCAATCCATCTGGGCAACCGTGGCGGTGACCTTGGGGGTAGTCCTCATCGCGTCTGCACTGTCGGCACGCTTCTTGAAGATGCTGCTGCGCCCCCTTCAGCACCTCGAAGCCACGGCCAGGTACATCACCGATCACAAAGACTACTCCGCTCGCGTGTTGGGCCAGGCAGATGATGACCTCGGCGTTGTCACGGAGGCGTTCAACGAGATGCTCGATCAGATCCAGGCTCAGAACGATGCCCTTGAGCACTCGAAGAACACCTTGGAGCATCGTGTTCGGTTGCGGACCGCCGACCTCAAGGCCGCGGTGGAGTCTGCAGAAGCCGCCGCGATGTCACTCAAGGAGTCGGACAACAGAACTCGGGCCATCATGGAGACCGCGGCGGATGCAATCTTGACATTCGACGAGGGGGGTGTCATCCGCACCTTCAACTCTGCTGCCGAGCGGATCTTCGGCTACGTACCCGACGAGGCCATTGGGATGAACATCCGAATCCTGATTCCGGATGTTCAGGCCCGTGGCTTGTTCTCCGAGCACGTCACGGCTCATGCAAGATCAGGTCCGGGATCAGTACGAGAGTTTCTTGGGCGAAGGAAGAACGGGCACAGGTTCCCGATGACCTTGGCGGTCAGCTATTTCGAGATCGATGATCGCCGGGTGTACACAGGTATCGTGAGAGATGTCACGGATGAGAAGTTGGCGCAGAAGGAAAAGGAAGAGCTGAACCGGAGGCTCCTGGAAACGTCGCGCCAGGCTGGAAAAGCCGAGGTGGCAACCGGTGTGCTACACAACGTTGGCAACGTCCTCAACAGCGTCAACACTACCGCGACGCTACTTTCCAACAGGTTCAGGGAGACGAAGGCAGGAGGCCTGAGGAGGGCCGTGGAGTTGATTGAGGAACATGCTGACGATCTGGCAGGGTTCCTAAAGGAGGATCGGCGTGGAAAGTCACTTGCTCCTTACCTCGCGAGGTTGGCCGCTCATATCGAGGATCAGCACAAGAAATCCATCCAGGATCTGACTGATCTTGTCAGCCACATCGACCATATCAAGCAGATCGTCAGCACGCAGCAGGAAGCCGCCAGAGTCAGTGGGGTTGTCGAAGAGGCGAACGCCAAGGACATAGTAGAGTCAGCGCTGGGCATGAATGCTGCGGCTTTGGAACGCCACGCAATAGAGGTCGTGAGGGACTACCGTGAGAACGGGAGGCTCATGACCGATCGACATCGCGTGCTGGAGATACTCATCAACCTGATCACAAACGCGAAACAGGCAATGACGACCGGCCGCGAGGGGGGTCGTATCTTGACGGTGCGTGTTCAGAAGCCGGAGGCAAGCTCAGTGCAGATTGAGATTCTCGACAATGGTGTCGGCATTGTCGAGAAACACCTGCACAGGGTCTTTGCCCATGGATTCACCACGAAAAAGGCAGGCCATGGGTTTGGTCTTCACAGCTGCGCGCTGGCTGCCAAGGATCTGGGTGGTTCACTGACGGCTTCGAGCGATGGAGCGGGTAAGGGCGCTTGTTTCAGGTTGACGCTGCCTGCCCTGTAGACTCGCCGTCTCCGGCCTCACGAACCAACGACTCCGGTCGCCTGGCTCGAAACTGGATGCCGGTCAGCCATGCCACTCCGGCTCGAGCATCTTCGAGAATCAAGTATGCCGTTGGGACCAGGATGAGGCTGATGACCGTGGCAAAGAGGACGCCGAAGCCAAGCGAGATTCCCATTGGAATCAGGAATCGCGCCTGCAGGCTCTTTTCGAGCAGCAGGGGTGTCAGGCTGGCAAAGGTGGTCAGAGATGTAAGCAGGATGGGGCGGAACCTCGCGATTCCGGCGTCGTGCGCTGCCGTGAGCACGGATGTGCCCTCCCAGCGAGACTTGTTGACGTAGTCGACTAGCACCAGGCTGTCGTTTATCACCACTCCGGTCAGCGCTATCAGCCCAAACATGGACATGATGCTGAGGTGATAGCCCATTAGCACGTGGCCCCAGACCGCACCAACAAAGCCAAAGGGTATGGCCATCATGATGATCAACGGCTGGATGTAGGAGCGAAAAGGGATGGCCATCAGGCCGAAGATGCAGAACAGCGCGACAATGAACCCTTGCAGAAGAGCAGCCATGGTCTCTCGCTGCTCGCGGTCGTCTCCCTCAAAGGAGTAACGAAGCCCCGGGTGATCGCTCACCAAACGCGGAAGGAAGTTCTTCTGCAGTGCAGCCAAGATCTCGTTGGCAGAGGTGCCCTTCTTCTCGTCGACATCGGCAGTCACGTTTATGACCCGGGACCGATCCGACCGCCTGATGATCGCGTAGCCCCTACCGTGTTCGGCGTCGGCTACCGTCCAGAAGGGTACCTCGGACCCATCTGGTGTGCGTATGCGCATCTCCTCCAAGCCTGCGAGCGAACGTCGCTCGCGCTCAGAGTACCGCACCATGACCTTGATGTCATCCCGACCGCGCTGAATGCGCTGGGCCTCTTCGCCATAGAAGCCTTGCCGCACCTGTCTGGCAAGGTCCGAGAGGGTGAGACCGAGGGTCTCCGCTGCCGGCTTGATCCTCAGCTTGACCTCCTTCTTCCCGGCGCGAAAGCTATCCGAGACCGAATCCACTCCTGGATAGGACGCCAGTTCAGCCTTCAGCTTGTTCGCGGCGCGACGCAACATCGAGATGTCATCGCCTGACAGCTGAACGTTGATATCATCCGCAGACGGAAAGATGCTCGAGGTGTAGGAGAGCTCTTCGACGTCAGGGACCGATCCGACGAGCGCGCGCCAGCGCTGGAGGACGGCATCGCTGGAGATAGAACGCAACTCCGCGTCCACCATCTGGATATTGACCTCGCCGCGGTTGCCACCGCTGAAAGATCCGCCAATCTTGCCCTGGTTCTGGTTCTGCATCAGGGAGTAAGGCTGGTCACCTATCGAGGCAAGCACATGCTCGAAGACCTCTCCTGTGTCGCTGACACCCTCCTTCTTCAGCTGTGCCTCCAGTTCAAAGGCTTTCTCCTGGAGGCGATTGATGATCCCCTGCGTAACGGTGGCCGAAGTCCCCTGAGGCAAGGTGAGGGTGGCAACGACGTTGTCCCCATCAACGGGTGGAAAGTAGGAGAACTTGATGTGCCCGCTAGCCACCACGCCAATCGTCATCATGAGAATGGCTATGCCGCTGGCAAAGGTCACGTAGCGTGCTCTCAGGCACATCTCGAGAAAGGGCTTGTAGATCGTGTGGATGAACCTGTGGAGAGCTCCGGTCGTCCATCCATTCACCCGCGCCCATGCGCGCGCTAGAAACCAACGGGGTCTCTTGTCGGCTGGGCTCATGTGCACCAGATGAGATGGCAGCACGAGCTTTGATTCCACCAGCGAGAAGAACAGGCAGAAGATCACGATCAGTGCGATGTGCTTCCAGATTTCCCGGAAGTTCCCGGGGATGTTCAGCATTGGCGCAAACGCTGCCATCGTGGTCAGCACGCCAAATGTGACCGGCACCGAAACACCCTTCACTCCTGCGATGGCCGCGAGAAGCCCGTTCTTGATGGTCGCCCGTTTCGTGTAGATGTTCTCACTGACGACTATGGCATCATCGACCACGATTCCGAGAACCACAATGAAGGCAAACAGTGAGATCATGTTCACTGACACCCCCATCGTTGGCATGAGCGCTACACAACCCAGGAAGGATACCGGGATGCCCAGCGCAACCCAGAAGGCCAGCTCGAGGCGAAGGAAGACTGCAAGCAAGAGGAAGACCAAGATCAAGCCACCAATCAGGTTCTTGGTGAGCAGTCCTATTCTCCCCTTCAGCAGCTTCGTCTCGTCCATCCATGTCGTGACCTTGACGCCCTCTGGTAGCTGCGGTGCCAGTTCCTGCAAGTAGGCTTTTACCTCAGCTACGATGCGAAGCACGTCCTGGTCGCCAACCCGGAAGACCTGGATCAACACAGCGCGCTTGCCGTCGAAGTAGGCGATCTGGTCCGTGTCCTCGAAACCGTCTACGATGTCCGCCACGTCCTTGAGCCGTATCCTCGTGCCGTCGGGCCGCGTGAACACGACGAGGTCTTCGAAGTCTCTGCCGACATAGCGCTGGCCCTTGGCGCGCAGCAGGATCTCGCCACCGCGAGCCTTGATAGCGCCGCCAGGCAGATCCAGAGAAGAACGGCGCACGGCGTCCGCCACTTGATCGAAGGTCAAGCCCCAGCGACGCAGTGCATGCTCGGACAACTCGATGGAGATCTCGTAGGGCCTCACGGTGGTGAGCTCCACCTGAGTGATGCCCGGTCGGGCGACGAGGTCATCCCGGACCCGCTCTCCGAGACGCTTCAGATCCGCCTCGTCCAAGTCTCCGCCTATCGCCACGTTGACCGACTGCCGCTTCAGAACTACCTCGGAGACCAGAGGCTCCTCGGCCTCCTCGGGGAAAGAGTCGATCCCGTCCACCCGAGCTTTCACGTCGTCCAGCACGCTGCGCAGGTCGTACTCACGAAGTACCTCGATCGTTACAGCGCCGGCGTTTTCGTTGGACGAGGAGGTGATCTTCTTGATGCCTGCGACACTCTGAACTGCTTCCTCGATCTTCGTGCAGACAGCCTCCTCGACTTCCGCAGGTGATGCTCCCGGATAGGCGACGCTGACAGTGATCAAGTGCGAGTCGCCCTGTGGGAATATCTCCCGTTTCAGTGCCAACAGCGAGGCCAACCCCGACACGATGAGCACGAGCATCAACAGGTTGGCCGCAACGGGGTTGCGTGCAAACCAGGCAATCATGCCTTTTTCGGGGGTGTCCGTGCTGTCTGTCACCGTCCGTTCATCCGGTCAGCAGTTTCCTGGTTCACCATGAGGCGCACCTGCATGCCATCCACTGCTGCTGCCAACGGTGAGAGGCAGATCCGCTCGCCGTCACGCAAGCCCGCGCTGAGCACTGCAGTCTCATAGCCGGCCTTCAGGATCTCCACGCTCCGAAAACGTAGGCGCAGATCCTCGTCGATCACGAGCACACGGTCGTTGCTCCGGACCGCCTCTCGCGGCACCTCCACGACGTTCGCGAAGACCTTGCCGTGTATCGTTGCCCTCACGAACATCCCCACCGCCAGCGGTGGCCGGTCCGGATCTGCGCCTTCGCCCTCGCCCCTGCCGTATGGGTTGTCGACCCGAGCGATCGCATGCACCATTCGGCTCTTGGGGTCGATCTCTCCCTCGGTCCGAACGATGGTCGCCTCCCAGACGTGTTCCCGGCCGCCAAACCGCGTGTGCAGTGTCGCCGTGCACGCATCCTTCCGTTGCACCCCGTTCCGGTATTGCAGAGGTAGGTTCAGGAACTGCAGCTGCATGTCATGCACCGGCAAGCGCACCTCCGCATAGTCGACGGCGTAGATCCTGGCCAACGTGGTTCCCCGCCCGACAAACTGCCCGACATCGCAGCGCTTCTCCCGCACCCGTCCTGCGAATGGAGCCCGAACGACCGTCCGCATCAGGTCCAGATGGGCCTTCTGGAGCGCCGCCTCCGCAGCGGCAACAGCCGCCTTGGCCTCTTGCACCTGTGGCTCCCGCAGGGTCAGCGGCGAGGCATTCCCCTTGCCAAGCTCCTTCCATTCCCGTGCTGCGATCTCGGCTTCAGCCTGCTCTCGGCTCAGCAGCACCTTGGCCTGAGCGACGCGGACTTCCGCCTGGGTGATCGCGACCCTGTAGTCCCGGTCATCGAGCTGGACGAGAACGTCACCCTCCCCAAAGAAGCCGCCGGCAGCCAACGACTCCGACACGCTCGTCACCTTGCCGTCTACTTCCGCAATGAGCGAGATCTCGGTCCGCGGTGCCACGGTGCCCTCGGTCTCCACATCGATGCGCAGGTCCTTCGCGACCACCACCTGGCTGCGAACGAGGGGCGGCAGCACCGGTGGCGTCCGGGTCTGCACCTCCCCACGAAGATGGATCATCGCCCACGTGGCCCCGGCGCCAATGCCCAGAACCACCACCGTCCAGAACGTCATGGGAACAGCTCTCATGGCTTGCTCTGCCGCCTTGGGGACCACTCGAACCCACCGCCGAGCGCAAGGTGCAGGTCCACCCGCTGATCCAGCTGCAGCCGCAGCACTGTCAACAGCCGTGACTCAGCTTCCAGTGCGCTGCGCTGAGACTCGGACACGGTGATGAAGCTCTCCAGGCCCGAACGGTAGCGTTCCTCGGAGAGCGTGGCAGCAGCCCTGGCCTCGCTTGCTGCCCGTGCCAGGCTGCGGGCTCGCTCGGCCAAATAGCCTTCCGTCGCCAGCACCGTCTCGACCTCTTGGTAGGCCCTCAACACCGCGCTCGCATACTCCGAGAGCGCCTCGAGCTCTGCCGCCGTCGCAAGGTCTACCTCGGCGATCAACCGCCCCCCTTCGAAGAGTGGCTGGAACAAGTTGCCGATCACGTCCCACACGAAGAAGTCGCTGTCGGTGAGGTCCGAAAGCTCGTCGCTGGTGGTACCTGCCGAGCTGGTCAGGCTGATGCGGGGGTATAGCGCCGCGGTCGCCGCCTCCACGCGGTGGCCGTTCGCCTCCAGGCGATGCTCCAGGGCCAGGAGGTCCGGGCGCCGCCGTAGCATTCCTGCGGGCAGACCCACGGGCACAGGTCCTGGCAGCTGTGGCAGCCGGTCTGTCACCTTGGCCTTTCCGGCAGGGTAACGTCCCTGCAGGATCTCGAGCTGGCGGACTGCCTGGGCCAGTTGTTGCTCCCAGAGCTGTCGATTGGCTTCAGCAGCGGCAACGTTCACGCGAGCCAAGCGCAGGTCCAGTGCCGGCCGCACCCCTCTCGTGAACCGGTCCCGCACCTGACCCTCGGTCCTCTTGAAGCTCTCGACCGTGCGCATCGACAAGCTCAGCTGTTGTTTCGCCTCCGCCGCGGCAAACCAGGCCTTTGCCGCCTGGGCTGCCAGGGACTGTCGCAGCGCCCGCAAACTCTCCGCCGAGCTCGACACGTCCGTCAATGCCGCCTCGTGACCCTCGCGGATCCTCCCCCAGACGTCCAGCTCCCAGGATGTGCCGAGCCCCACGCCAAAGCTGTTGAAGGTGCGGCTCAGGACCCCGCCGCTCCCCGGGATCGGCAGGCCGACGAAGACCTGCCTCTGCCGCGCGGCGGAGAACTCCACACCCAGGTTCGGATACAGTTCTGCGCCCGCAATCCGGGCCAGGCTCGCTGCCGCACCCAGCCTTGCCTCGGCGCCCCGCAGGTCAGGGTTGTTCTCCAAGGTTCGCGTCACCACGGCGTTCAGGCCCGGGCTTTCGAAGCGGAGCCACCAGTCCCCCTCCACTTCCCCGGCCCCGGCTTCGGTTGCCTTGGCGAGCCAGCTCGCCGGCGGAGGCACAACGAGTTCTTGACGCGAGGCCCGTTCCGGCGTGTAGCACCCGGCTGCGACGAGAGCCAACACGGCTGCCGCCTTCCTAACCATTGCCCGAGTCCTTCTCCGCCGCCGCAGGAACTTCGGTTGCTGGCGCGCGAAGGGCGGCCGCCCCGAACTGCACCAGGTATGCCGTGGTCGCTTCCACGTCCCGCGGATCACACAGGCCCTTCGAGTAGCTCTTCAGGTCGAACGAATCCATGAGGATGTGGGCCATCGCGCCGATCACGAAGAACACCCGCCACATCACCTCGCCGGGGCCCAGGTGCGGGCAGGCCTTGGCAAACGCCGGCAGGAAGCGTTCAGCGACCTCCTTGAACTGGTCCTTGAACAGATCTCGTACCTGCACGCTGGGGTCTCCCTGCAACCTGCCCACGAGCCGTGTGCAGAACACGCCGGCCTCGGGGTCGTTGCCCAGCTCCAGGGCCGGCCGAACGAAGACGTCGAGGAGATCCTCGAGGGCTACGTCTTCCTCGCGACGCTGAAGCTCGTCCAGCCGCCGGAGGCGTGCGTTGTTCACGGGCAGCAACCGGCGGGACAACACCTCCTCGATGAGCTTCTCCTTGGAACCGAAGTGGTAATTCACCGCGGCCAGGTTCACCCCGGCGGCGGCGGTGATGGCGCGCAGCGAGGTGTTGCTGGGACCGTGTTCGGCGAACAGCTCCTCGGCGGCATCCAGGATCCGGGTCTTGGTGTCAGGCTCGGTCAACGGGGGTCGGGGAGCTGGGCCAGGGGGAACGAAACGACCGTTTCAAACATACGTTTGTACTATCGACAACCCCTTTCCCTGTCCTGCTCGAAATCCCCAGCCACGCGTTCTCTCTCAGACGATGTCGTTCGGCATCGCCAGAAAAGGTAGTTCCACGGGCTCCGGAACGCCCGTGTCCAGGCCGTCACAAACCCCTATCATCCCGAGAATTGGAGCCATCCGGCTCAGTTCCCTGAGGTTTGTGTAGACGACCACCCCGACCTCCTTCGGCCAGGGACAGATCACCAGCCCGGCCACCCGCAGATTCCGATTTCGGACCGCTTCCAGGGTCAAAGCCGTGTGGTTGAGGGTCCCGAGGGTCGGCCGGGTCGCGATCACCACCTGGGTCTCGGTTTCCTCCCCCAGGTCCTGGGCAAGGTCGGCCATGCTCCGCCCTGGCTCACCTTGCTCGGGTCGGGTCAGGGGCACCAGCAAGCCCCCGGCACCCTCCACGAGGAGCATGTCGCAGCCACTGGCCAGCCGCTTCGCCGTCTCCAGCAGGAGTTCGTAGTCCACCCGCCTGCCCGCCTCCTCCGCGGCCACCACGGGCGCCAGCGCGGCGGGAAAGCGCTGCCCCTCCTCCACCTCGATCCCCGCCGCCGCGGCCACGAAGTCCGCGTCACCAGGCTCTCCTGGTCGGACTCCGGTCTGCACCGGTTTGAAGTAGCGCACCAGGCTCCCCTCGCGCCTACAGCGCTGCGCCAGGGCCGCCGCCGCGGTCGTCTTCCCGACGCCGGTGTCCGTGCCAGTGATGAAGTAGATCATGGTACCTCCCCCATGGCCGCGATCAGGCGATCCACCTGGGCCTCGCTGTGGCGTGCACTCAACGTCGCCCGCAGGCAGCCGGTATCCGGTGGCACTGCCGGCGGCCGGATCGCCGGCACGAGGATGCCTTCCTTCAGCAACCTCTCCGTTTGTCGAACGGCTTCGGCGGGCCCACCCACCAGGACCGTCACGATGGCTGCTGCGGGTTCGGGCACCGGCAGCTGCCAGCCGTTGTCCCGCAGCCCCCTGGCCAACCGTTGCGCCAGGCTTCGGACCTTGACGACGCGCTCCGGTTCTTCGGTGAGGATCTGCAAGGCAGTCTGCGCCGCGGCCACGCTGGTCGGCGGGAGGGCGGTGTCGAACATGAACCCCCGGCCTCGGTTGCGTAGCAGGTTGCAAAGCGCCGTGCTCCCACAGAGGAAGCCACCGGCGCTGCCCAGTGCCTTCGAGAGCGTGCCCATGATCACGTGAACCCGGTCCGTGAGTCCGAAGCGGGCCACACCACCGCGGCCCCCTTCCCCCACTGTGCCAAGGGCATGTGCCTCGTCCACCCACAGGATTGCACCGTGGCGCTCGCACGCAGCCACGATCTCCGGGAGAGGCGCCAGGTCCCCATCCATGGAAAACACCGAGTCCGTGACAACCAGCGCCCTCTGGTCGGGCTTGCGCCTGCTGGCCAGCTGCGTCTCCAGGTCGCCCACGTCCCGGTGCCCGTAGACATGTACCTCCGCCCTCGACAGCCGGCAGCCGTCGATGATCGAGGCATGGTTGCGGGCATCGGAGAGCACCATGTCACCCGACCCGAGAAGAGTGCCCATGGCCAGGTTGGCCATGTACCCGGACGACAGCACGACGCAATCCTCGGTGCCCATGAACCTGGCGAGGTGCTTCTCGAGGGCTTGGTGGATGTCCATGTTGCCGGTGATGAGCCGCGAGGCTCCGGCACCTGCACCCCAGCGATAGACCGCATGGGCAACGGACTCACAGACCCGGGGATCGTGTGTCAGCCCG
Organism: Planctomycetota bacterium; assembly: GCA_003235605.1. The sequence goes on from QJVU01000548.1 coordinate 10,104, forward strand.
AGATAGTCGTTGGAGGCGAACAGCAGGAGGTCTTTGCCGTCGATGCTGGCAACGGGCTCCTGTGCACCCTGGAGCGTGCGCAGCCTGCGCAGCAGCCCGGCCTCCTCGAGAGCCTGGAGCTCGTCGGCGCAGAACCCCAGTGGGTCAGCCACGGCAGACCTCGGAAACTGCCGAATGCACGCCGGCCACCAGCTCGATGAGCTCTTCTGGTTGGATCGCCAACGGCGGCATCAACACGATCACGTCCGCAAGGTTGCGCACGATCACGCCGTGCCTGCGAGCGGCACGGACGACCTTGGGACCCACCTGATCTTCTTCGGGGAAGGGCTCTCTCGTGGTCGTGTCCAGGACCAGCTCGATGCCCACCATGAAACCACGCTGGCGTATGTCACCCACGTGGGGATGCTCCCGCAGGGACTCCAGGCGCTCGCCGAGGAGCCGGATCTTGGGCTGCAGCCGCTCCAGGGTCTGCTCCTCCTCGAACACGTCCAGGTTGGCCAGCGCCGCAGCGCAGCAGAGCGGGTTGGCAGAATAGGTATGGCCGTGGTAGAGGGTCTTGTGTTCTTCAGGCGCGGCCAGGAAAGCCTCGAAGATTGCCTCTGTGGTCATCGTCGCCGACAGGGGCAGGTAGCCGGCGGTGATGCTCTTGGCAAGACAGAGGATGTCCGGTGCCACATCCTCGTGCTCACAGGCGAACATGCGTCCGGTCCTGCCGAAGCCCGTCGCGACTTCGTCCACGACCAGCAGGACACCGTGGCGTCGGCAGATCTCGGCAATCCTGCGGAGGTGTCCCTCTGCCGCCGTGAGGATGCCGGCGGCACCCTGCACCAGCGGCTCGACGATCACCGCTGCCACCTTGCCGGCGTTGACTGGAGCCTGGAGCACGTCTTCCAGCTTGTCGGCGCACTGCAGGCCACAGGCGGGCTCGTTCCTGCACAGCTCGCACCGATACCGGTTGGGCGAGGGAATCGACTCGGTGGCGAACAACAGGGGCTTGAACGTGTCATGGAAGCGATCGATGCCGCCTACGGAGACCGCGCCGATGGTGTCGCCGTGGTACGCGCCCTCCAGGCGCACGAAACGGTCTCGTTCCTCGCCGCGGTTCCGCCAGTAGGAGTAGGCCATCTTCAAGGCCACCTCCACGGCGGCGGCACCGTTCTCCGAGTAGAAGACCCGGGTCAGATCTCCCGGCGCGATCTCCACGAGCCGCCTCGCCAGCTCGATGGCCGTCGGATGCGTCAGCCCCAGGAACGTGGAGTGGGCCAGCGCCGAGAGCTGCTTCCGGATCGCAGCATCGATCCGGGGGTGCTGGTGGCCATGCACGTTCACCCAGAGCGACGACACGCCGTCGATGTAGCGGTTGCCCTCGGTATCGATCAGCTGGCAGCCCTCACCACGCTCGATGATCAGGGGCTCCTCCTCGAGCCAGACCTGCATCGGCGTGAACGGATGCCAGACGTGCCGGTGGTCCAGTTCGCCGAGCCTGCGGTTGCGGCCCAGGCTGCTCATGTCTGGCGCGCCGGCCGGGCATGGGCGCCGGCAGCATCCACGATGAAGCGTCCCTCTCCCGGACCGTCGGCAACGGGCATGCCCAGGGCGTCCAACATGGTCCTGTCCTCGGCGGGTCCCCGTCCGAGGGTCGTGAGGTAGTTGCCGACGATCAGAGCGTTGGCGCCGGCGTACATGCCCATCGCCTGGAGCTCACCAAGGACCTTCTCCCGTCCGCCGGCCAGCCGCAGCCAGGTACCTGGCAGGATCAAGCGGAACAGGGCAATGGCCTGCAGCGCCTCCCGGGGGCTGAGCATCCCGCGACCCGCCATGGGAGTACCGGGGCGGGGATCCAGGAAGTTGATGGGCACCTCACAGGGATCCAGGTCCCGCAACTCGAAGGCGAAGTCGATCCGTTCCTCGAGAGTCTCCCCCATCCCCAGGATGCCGCCGCAGCAGAGCTCCATGCCAGCCTCCTTGGCCAGCCTGCAGGTGTCGACGCGCTCTTCCCACGTATGGGTGGTGCAGATCTCGGGGAACCGTGCTCGCGGCGCCTCCAGGTTGTGGTTGTAGCGCTTGATGCCCGCAGCGGCCAGGCGCTGTGCCTGCTCGGGTTCCAGGATGCCCAGGGAGCAGGCGATCTCGAGACCGGTCTCGTTCCTGATCAACTCGGCGGCTTCGAGCACGCGGTTCAGGAGCCGTTCGTCGGGACCACGCACCGCGACCACGATACAGAACTGGGTGGCGCCGGCTTCCCGTGTCTCCCGTGCCGCCTGGAGCATCTCGTCGTCGTCCAGGAAGGGATACACATCGATGTCGGTGCTGAACCTCGCCGACTGGGAGCAGAAGGCGCAGTCCTCGGGGCAAGCTCCGGACTTGGCATTGATGAGGCTCTCGAGCTCCACCTCCGGGCCTCGCCAGGCCAGGCGGACGTTGTGAGCCAGGGCAATCAGCTCAGGGAGTTGTTCCAGGGGAAGGTGCGCGACGTCCAGGGCTTCCTGCCTGGTCAGGAGCCTCTTCTCTTGGAGCAGCGCGCGTTCGGCAACGGCCAGGGGGGTGGGCATGGGGTCAAGATAGCAGGGTCCCCAGGGCATCGGCCAACTTTCGGTACTGCGGCTCCGCATTGTAGTACTGGGCGGAGATGCGCAGCAGCCGCTTGGGTGGCGCCGGCCAGGTCACGATCGGCACCTCGATGTGGTGTTCCTGGAACAGGGTCTCCTGCAGGGGGTCGATCCCGAGGGCGTCGGGCCGCTCGGTTGTCTGGGCGTCGGGAATCGGCACTGCCGCCATGGACCCCACCATGGACTCGGGGCACGGGGGCTCGATTCCCAGGACCTCGCAGAGCATGGCGCGGCCCCCGAGCACGAGGTCCTTGTTCCGCTGGCGCAGGGCCGGCAGTCCGCCGGGCAGCAGACCGGAGAGGAACTCGATGGCCTTGGGGATCGTGAGCACAGCCGTCGGGTCGTGGGTCCCCGGCCAGTCGAACTCCAGGAGGAAGCGCGACCGGTCGGTGCGCGGCGAGTTGGCACCATGGCTGATGACGGTGGGTCGGATCTCCGGCTGCTTGTCTCGACGAACGTAGAGAAACGCCGCTCCCTTGGGGGTGCAGAGCCACTTGTGGCAGTTGCCGGTGTAGTAGGTGGGGGCCAGGTCGGTGATGTCCAGATCCACCTGGCCCGGGGCATGGGCGCCGTCCACCAGCGTGTCGATGCCTCTCTCGTCGAGGGACCGCACGATCTGACGGATGGGCATCACCATCCCCGTGGGGCTGGCGATGTGGTCCACCATGGCCAGTCTCGTCCTGTCCGTCACCTTGGAGAGGATCGACCGCGTGCATTCCCCGGGTTCGTGGATGGGAAACGTCGTCTTCGCCACCACCACCTTCGCGCCGCTACGCTCGGCCACGAAGAGCAAGGCGTTCTTGCAGGCGTTGTAGGCGTGGTCGGTGGTCAGGATCTCGTCACCGGGCTGGAAGCGGAGGGAACGCACCACTGCGTTCACACCGCTGGTGGCGTTGGTCACGAAGGCGATGTCCTCGGCTGGCGCATGGACGAGGTTGGCCAACGCAGCCCGCGCATCGTCCAGCGCCTGCTCGTACTGGCGGAGAAAAAATGCAAGCGGCTCACGCTCCAGCTGCCGGCGCCAGCCGGCCTGCTCCTCGAGGATGGGCACGGGGCAGGCTCCGAAGGAGCCATGGTTCAGGAACGTGATCTCGGGGTCGAGGGACCAGCGCATGGTGGGGCACCGATTGTCCCCGCAGTGTGCCTCCTCGGCCACTACCTTGCGCTCCGCTCCTCACTTGCTTCTGCGGCGCGCCGGGCAAGATCGAGCGTCTTGGCATCGTGCGCTCCCGGGGCAATCCTGGCGGCATTGTCCCATCCAAAAGGCGGCCGCACACCGCTGTCCCCTTCCGGGGGGTTTTGCGGTGTGCGGCGAACCCAGCCCGTCTAGGGTCTGGCCATGCGCGCGTCAGATACCACGATCCCAAGCGCATTGGCTCTGGCGTCAAAAACCATCCACTGGGTGTAGACGGACACGCCCTTCGCATTGGCAGGGACGGCGATCGGGATGGTCGCGCTGTACGCTGGCGCAACGGGCAGAACCGCAACTGGATTCACGAACAGCGAGCATCCAGGAG